>DASUFM010000320.1:0-2853 GCA_036274535.1 Blastocatellia bacterium | reverse complement strand
AACCGCGAATTGCAGCGGCTTCATGCCGAAAGTTCCCTGGCGCCTAAGGGCGCGACGCGCGTCTACCTGACGGCCGGCGATGACGAAGTGATCGTCACCCCGGCCAACGGCGAAGACGGACGAGCCGCCGAATTCGATTCGATGGGTACCGCGCATCAGCGCATCGCCGGAATCAATTACGGCTTCGGAGTGCGTTCGTTTTTCCAGGGCAATCGCCTGCTGGTCGAAGAGCTGATCGAAGAAGCGGTCAGAGGCGTCTCCGGCGAGTTCGCCGTGGATCTGTACGCCGGAGTCGGCCTCTTCTCGCTGCAACTGGCGAAGACCTTCGGACAGGTCTGCGCGGTCGAGGGAAACAAGACGGCGGCCAATCACGGCGTCGAAAACGCGCGGCTCAACGGATTGAACAACGTACGATATGAGCCGATCTCGGTCGAAGCATGGCTGAAATACAAATCGGCCGAAGCGCCTCGCCCGGATTTCGCGCTGCTCGATCCGCCTCGCGCGGGCGCCGGAGTCCGGGTCATCGAGCGGCTGGCGGCGATGAAGCCGCCCATGTTGACTTATGTCTCCTGCGATCCGGCGACGCTGGCGCGCGACTTGCGGCTGCTGGTTGATTACGGGTACAGGATCGAGTCGATCACCGCCCTGGATATGTTCCCCCAAACATTCCACGTCGAAACCGTCGTTCGATTAACGTATGATTTTCCCCAGGAGTAACCGAGGCGCCTATACGCGTTGTGGTCGGCATTGGTCGCGCAAGACGCATCGTTGTCTATCGTAACTCGACCCCGTAGGATACGGATATAGCGATCCTCTCTAGACTCCTGAATTCAGCCGTATATAATTTGGGCCTGCGCATAAATCGGCGTGTCGCATCTCAGAAAGTTGATTCCATTCAACTTCAGTTTGCACACGGTTCACATTACCTGAGGATGACCATGAACCACCTCCTTGCCACGATTGCGCTAGCTTCTGTAATTTCCGCCATCACATTCCAGATTCAAGCTCAGCCCGAAACGCAAAAAAATCCGCAGGGAAAAAAGGATGTAAGGGTCATCGCCGACGTCAAGGAACTCGCCATGGAAAAGAAGTTTATTCAGGCGGCGCAGGAAGCTCAGCGCATATCCCGCAACGACTGGCGGGCGCAGGCGATTGCCGGCGCCGCAAGCGTCCTGGATAAAACCGACCAGGAAGCCGCCGGGCGGCTTTATATGGAAGCGCTTGGCGTTTTGAACAACAGCAAGCCTGGGACCGCCGTCATCAGAACAACGCTGTTTATTGCCGAGCAGTACTATGAAAAGGATCCCGAGATGGGACGCCAGATTCTTGATTCCGCAATCAGGTTCGCCAATCAAACGAATTTTTCAGAAGAAGGCTTTCGGTTTCCGTTCGACAGAGTTCTGTTTGCTTCTATTGGTTCTGTTTTCATGACAGTGGGATTCGAGCCCGAGCGAATTCGGGAGGCGCTGCGAGAGTTTGACTTCGGAAAGATGACGCGATTGGACTGGCAGGCAATGTACGAGACCAGTCACAATATAGATAATAAAATGTTGCGCGCCACTTTCCAGTTGAAGATGTGCGAAGCCGTGATCAATCAGGCGTCCCAGGGCAAACAGAAAGTCGAATAGAGTTTTTGACGCTCAAAGCGTTTTCGACGGGCATATTCAGGCAGAAGAGGCCACGGCTTAAACGGGAGCGGCGGATTATAACGGATGATTCGCGCTGATCCGCCGCGTCCGTTTAATCCATGGTTCCGTCTTCTACAATCCAAATCTCAGTCGCTCCCTCGCTGCTGTTTATCGCGAAAAAATATGCGACGCCGACTCAGTTTCACGCGGCTCACTCTTTTCGAACAGCCGCTGATCTTCATCGCCTCGTCATTCATCCTCGGGCTGCTCTTCGCGGCGCGATTCCGGTTTTCAATGCGCGGATGGCTGATCGCATCGGCCGTCTTATGGACGGCGATCTCGATTCGTATGTTCATAAAACGCGGCGGCCACGCATGGATGGTCACGTGTCTGCTGCTGACATTGAGCTTCTTCTGCGGAGGCGCGTTGTGGGAGATCAACGAGGCCGCGGCCGGCGGAGATCGCGTGCGCAGACTGTTCGAGCGCGGAGAACTGAAGGTTGAGGAGCCGGTCGAGGTATGGGGAAGGCTCGATGCTTCGCCGGAACTCGCGCCTGATCGAATTTACCTGAGCGTCGCCGTCGAGAAGGTCGCGACGCTGGGGAAAGAGCGCGCCGCCGCGGGAGTCGCGCGTATCGTCGCGCCGTTCAAGGACGATCAATCCCGCGACGATTACGACCGGTTGTCGCTGGATTACGGCTCCCGTGTGCGAATCCTGTGTAATCTGAGCGACCATCGCGGTTACCGCAATCCCGGCGCGCCCGATTTCGACGAGACGCTGGAATATCGAGGAATCGATGCGACGGGCGTGGTCAAAAGCCCATTGCTGATCGAAAACCTGGGAACCGGCCATCGCAGTTCGGTCCTTCATCTGCTTTATCGAATCCGCGCGCATGCGATCGCGGTCACACTCCGCAGCTTCACTCAACCGGCTTCGGGAATCCTGGTCGCCTCGCTTTTCGGCAACCGCTATTTTCTTTCACGCGACGCGGGCGAAACGTTCCGCAAGGGCGGGACATTTCACCTGCTGGTCATTTCGGGATCGCATGTAGCCATGATCGCGCTCGTTGCGCTCCTGGCGGCCAGGAGGCTGAGCAATCTTCGCGTCGTTCAATACTCTATAGTGGCGGCGCTGATGTGGGCCTACGCGTTGATGGTCGGAGCGGAGCCTTCGATCACGCGCGCGGTCGTGACGCTCAGCATCGCGCTCGTGGGACATTTGATCT
>DASUFM010000319.1:0-2204 GCA_036274535.1 Blastocatellia bacterium | reverse complement strand
CTTTACGATCTGTTGGCGGGCCGCCGCAACTTAGCGCCCCATCGGAAATTGAGCCGGGACGAAGCCCTGAGACTCGCCCCGCAGCTCGACCCGCGGGGACTGAAAGGCGCGTTCATCTATTACGACGCGGTGACGAATGATTCGAGATTGGTCATAGAATTGATCAAGGCCGCGCGCGGAAGAGGGGCCGAGATCGCGAACTATGCGACGGTTACCGGCTTCATCAAAAACGGAAACGGGAAGATCGAGGGCGCGCGTTTGCTGGACGAACTGTCCGGAGCGGAGATTGAATGCCGCGCGCGAATCGTGATCAACGCGACCGGCGTGTGGATGGAAGACACGCTCAGACTCGACGGTCAGGCCACGAACGTATCGAACAGCCGGATGCGCCCGGCCAAAGGCGTTCACCTGACAGTCTCTGCGGCTCGTCTGCAAGTCGCCGCCGCATGGCTGATTCCTTCATTGACCGGCCACAGGTTCTATTTCGTGGTCCCCTGGGAAGGTCGCGTCAACATTGGCACGACCGACACCGACTACGCCGGCGATAAAGACCACCCGCGCGCGGAACCGGAAGAGATCGATGAAATCCTCGGCGCGATCAATTCCTATTTTCCTGAAGCGCGACTCGACGCATCCGACGTGATTTCGAGCTGGGCCGGCTTGCGCCCGTTGATCACCGATCCGCGCGCGAGCGACACCACCGCGGTTTCGCGCAAAGAAGAAATCATCGAATCGGAAGACGGCCTGATCTCCATAGGCGGCGGCAAACTGACGACCTATCGGTTGATGGCCGAACGCGGCATCGACATTGCGGCCAGGAGATTGAGCGAAAGATTCAACATCACAGCCGGCGCCTCCGGCTCTGAATACGCCGCCATAGGCGGAGAATTGACGGTCACCCCCGAGCGGTTGTCGCAGATCGAAAACCTCCCGATCGAAACGGCCCGACATCTGCTGCGCGATTACGGCTCGGACTATCATCGGCTGATTGAATTGGCGCGTGAAGACAAACGCCTTCGCCGGCCTCTACTCGAAGGATTGCCGCAAATTCTGGCCGAAGTCGTTTACGCGGCGCGTTACGAAATGGCGCTGACCCTCTCCGACGTGATGGCGCGCCGCACTCGACTGGCAATGCTGGCCGGCGCCGAGACACTGAACTGCGCAGACATTGTCGCAAATTCCCTGGCGCGCGAATTGGGCTGGAGCCAGGAGCAAACCAGGCGACAGATCGCCGAGTTCGCCGCCGAACTCGCCGCCGAATTCACGCCCCCAACATCATGTGTTGCGCATGGCATCCATTGACATCCACTCCAACTAAACGCTTGCGCGTTATAGATGGAGATTCCAGGTCTGCCGCCTGGTAGGTTCCAGGTTCATCGCAAGCGAATCCTCGCCTGCTCCCCTAAGGGCCTGCCCGGCCCTGATGGTGGCAGGTTAAGACCACCGGCTTGTTTCTCTACTTCAGCGTTCTAACTTTTACGTGGAAGACTTCCTTCCACAACGCCCTGGCTGGAGTTTCAAAGAGCCGCAAAACTGAGTCCCGCTTCCATTCAATGGCCAAAATCAAGTGGGGAATGGATTCGTCCATCCCCCACTTTTTCTCCGCGCATTCGCAGCGGCGTTTAAAAATCAAAAGCTTCTTTCAGTTTATCTACACGTTTCCCGAACTCCGCGCGTATCTCGGCCTTGACCGCGCCCCAGGTCGTGGGATGTTCCGGCTGGCCCTCAAAATAAAATGGGCAGGGCGTCGGCGCGACCTCGCGCTGGACTTCAGCCAGATCGATCGGATCGATCGGAAACACGACGCATGGCGGAGGGGCGTGTCTGGGTGAGGTATAGATCAAACACGCCGTCGTGTTCTGATCCTCGTAATAGAAGGGACAACGGAAGACTATCTTGCAGCACGCGCCGCAACGGTTACAGCCGCCACGTTGATAAGGTTTCCATCGGTATAGAATTCTGTCAGGTAATATTTTCGACAGTATCCAGCGCCGCGTAGCGCCATATGAATGCCTGGTATGAAAGAAGCCGATTATTTTGCGGAAGCCTATGTACGCTTTCCTTCGATATATTTCCCATTCGGAAAGCGCCGGAAGATCGAGTTCAACTTGAGCTCCGTCGCTCGACGGCGGCTCTGACCTCCTGGCCGGTTCGATCTGAACCAGCCTGATCGGGGAATTATTGTCCTGAGTCATTCACCCTCG
>DASUFM010000318.1:0-3705 GCA_036274535.1 Blastocatellia bacterium | reverse complement strand
TTGCGCGATCTGACCAACACCGAAGAATATGTCGTCGTCTTCGATCGCCCGGCGCCGCCAGCCGCCAACTGACATGCCTGAGGAAGAGATTGGCCGCGACCGATCGGTAGAAGAAGAATGCCTGAACCAGGGGCGTCTAAGGGCATCCCCAAAAGGAGACTGATCGCCCGAATCCAGCCAGGCGCGAAACCAGATTGCCGGCCGATATCCGAGAAATCCCCTTCCGTCATGCCTAAAGACTTTAATACAGATGTGGATCGCCGCGCGCTCAAGGCGCTTTTTGACGCTTACTGGACATCTGCGGGCTGGCGCGATGAAGGGGCGCGCGCCATTTCGCCGGACGATTTCGAGTACGGGAAGCGCGTCGGCGTGATGTTCGATGACATTCGGTTGTCCCATGCTGATATTGTCAGCCGCGCAATTTCCGCTGTCCGCGGTGTTGATCGCCGCGCAGTCGCAAATGCGTTTGTCGCCAGCCTGTCGTCACGCCGACTCGAACTACGATCGGCCTTAGGGAGTTTCGCCGTCCTGCAACATTTTCCGCGGCACACAGTTCCTCGGCAGTCTGGATCCTGTCCGGTGTGTGGCGTCTACAACCGCGAGGCGGATCTCGAAGACCTCAATATTCTGAACTTTGAACGCTTCAAGTGGGGTGGGGTTCGGCACGATGACCCCTTGTATGCAAGCCTGGACCTGCAATTGTTTCAGAAACTTCCCCATATTAATCCGACTGCCGGCGACGTCGCGATTTTCAAGAACCTCTTGCAGACAATCGAAGCGGCGCCGGTAAAAACAACTTCCGCCACGCTTGAAAAGCATCTCGCGAAGGTCTTCAAGTCAAACAAGGCAGAGCGAGACACCGTAGTCGGAATCCTGGGCTTATGCGGATTGCTCGGCGTGCCTGCGCATCCCGGTTATTTAGGGAAGTTCATACCATGCTCAAAGCGGGAATTGCCGGGACGGCATTTTGTGGACATGGTTTATCCGGCCTGCTGGTGGAAGCGATCGGATGGCATTAATCATGAAGCGCTTGTTTACTGGTTTGGCCATCTGCTGTAACCAGTTTTGGCGGCGCCAGGATGGCATCCCAGGAGAGTTTCAACCGCTGGCTAGTTGGCGTTTCCCGATCACCGGCGAGTCATTCGAAGTTAGCGATTTTCAGTCGCTGCCATTCCGGCGACTCCCCAGATTCGAGATCGAACATCATCTTGACAGCGAAGCTCACCTGAGTCACACCTTTGTACTTCGAGACCTTTATAAAGGGTGGGGGAGCACTGTTTTGAATCGGCGCGTCCGGCCTGAAACAGGGATTCTCAAACCCGAACGTCGCCAGTTCTAAATATCCAAAGCGTTCCTCGCGCCGCACAATCCCATGCTGAATCCGGCTCAAATCGAGATACTGAACTTTCCAGGACGAGTCATCGCCCCATTGGCAGCCCCACACAAATCCGAAGTCGCCGTTGGGCCATTCCTGGTCAGCGTTCCAGTACTCGCTTCCCGGAATAATCGATCCATCATTCACATCCCACCAGTCGGGAACATAGAAGCCAGCCGGGCAGAATCCTCCCAAAGCCTGCGCCTCAGATTCGTATATCTCCTCAGCGATCACGCTTCCAGACTCCAGATCCAGCACCGACGTTTTTATATAATCATGTGAGATCAGCGCGAAATCTCTGTCCCCCTTTCGGAAGGGTTCGAAGGTATGAAGCAATGAATAGTTTCGTTCGTATTCGCAGATCTTCTCAAGCTTGCCCGAAGAACTCTTTCGTCGAAACACTTCGACGATGGTCGAGTCCCACGTCCCTGGCCGATTCGGCTTCGGCCGGCCCTTTACGACATACTTGTCACGAGGTTTTGGCTGCGAGGGAATCTCAAAATCGACAGTGACTACTGTTTCGCGAATGACAAAGCCTTTGTTGTGATACTGTCTCGCCCAATTTCGCCCATTCATCTCCATCGAGCAGAGCTTCGCGATCTCAGCGTCCGCCTCGGAACGGGAGCGGAAGGCGCCGAAAAAATTGTCCTTTTCGCGTCCTTCATGAAGTCCGTAGACGCGATAAACAATGTCACCACGCATATCTACAGCCGATCCTCACGTTCTTAGGGAAAGAATAATTCCTCCCGCAATCTAGGATTGAGTCAAAGGAAAAGAAGCCTTTTCGTCATATGAACCGTCCTAATTGCCGCCTTTTATGAAGGCGCCGATAGTGACCGTTCGTATCTCACCCTCTTTCCAGTCATTCAACCCCTCGTCATCCAGGATGTTCTTTCGAGCTATGATGATGTCCCATCCGTCCAGAGTTTGACCGGCGAGGGTATACCATCCACAACAGCCGCCGGTGATTTGTTTTCTGGACACTCTGATCTGATAGCCGACCCGTAAGCCATTTTTCGTTCGAAACGCGCGATCGACGGTATGAATGAATTTAATGCGATGAGTCTCTTCGTCAAAAGCGACTATGTATTTAACGCCGCCAACCACGCGCTCAATGAATGGCCTGGATTGGGCCGGGGCAGTGGCGATGCGTGGGTGATCTTCATCTTCAGTTGGAAGACATTTGACTGAGAGCCTTGCCCCAATCTTGAGGGTGATTTTGCATTGCGCAATCGTGGCAGTCGAACAGGCCGCGATGCAGACCCACACCAATAGCAATGACTTATTGAATCCGAATGGCATGCGTCGTTCAGGTTCCCACGGCTAGGGCTTCTATTCTACAGGCTTGTCGATAGTGGTCTGAAGCAACTCCTCCTCGCGAAGCTCCTGCATAAACTTTTCTGCATACTCCTCAAGCTCAAAGTCGCTCAAGTCGGAGGTATCTTCCAGACCATTGGAGCTTGGCTCTCTGTCTCCCCAGTGTGGATTGAAGTTCGGATCATTTGGGTCGCTGTAGTCAATCATGATCACTCATCCTCCATTCGGAGCGCATATTATCAGAGAGAGCCGATATGCTCCATAAAAAGATGGCTCTTGATTGCTACGACCTGGAAAGATGGCCCGTTCGAATCAGTGAACGGAAGACATCAATTACCGAAAAGCCTCTTCGACCGCAGGCTTATATTTGCAGACACTGAAGGCGATCTTTCGGACCTCATCAACGGCCAGCGGCGGATTGCATCGTTTATTGTTCGTGACAAGCAATGCCGCCTCGATCTCTTCGGCCCCCATACCGCGCCGGCGCATCGTTCCGGCCAGGCTCATCAATGTCTCGTTGCGATGGCCTTCAGGAATAGCGCCTCCTATCACGGCGCTCCCGTTCGCGCGCGATTTGTGCTCCGCTCGCAACAGCTTCAGGAACCACTCGGGCGCATCCGCGATCGGCGCATCGTTCATCCAGCGATACCAATTGCCGCTCGTATGGAGCGACGGCGCGACAACTATCGCTCCGCCTTCGCCTTTGATGTCCAGGCCCGGCCCTAACGCTCCCGTTGAGTTCTTCACGGGAAAGTCCGGATACTTAAAGAGATAATGGATGCCGCCGCCGCCGGTGTCCGCGATTCGAGTCTCCGGCAATTTGCCGTGTTCGGCTTCAAGAGAAGCCAGCGCATCGGCGCCGCCCCTGCGCGGGTCAACGTCGAGCGCGAAGATGCCCGATTCTTTTCCGGTCGCGACGCCGATATTCGCGTCTTCCCAGGTTTCCCACCACCGCCGGATTTTCGCTTCATCGGTCGAGGCGTCATGCAGTCCATTTTTCGTGCGCGGATGTT
>DASUFM010000317.1:0-4812 GCA_036274535.1 Blastocatellia bacterium | reverse complement strand
GCTGACCATCAACGGGTACAAAGCCGCAGACATCATCAAGGAGCGCGGCCCCATCAAGCCGGGCCTCTTCGCCGATCTGATCGCCGTCTCTGGAGACCCGCTTACCGACATTGACACGCTGCGCAACGTGCAGTTCGTAATGAAAAACGGCATGATCTTCAAAAAAGACGGAGTGATGTCGCCGGAGAAGTTCTTCCACCCCGGCCCGGTCAGAATACCCGGCGGCAGATACACGAGATAATAATTGCGGCGAAAATAATAGGTCCTATAGGTCCTGTTCATGCGCTGAGGAGGTTAGATGAAAAAGAAGATTCTTTGCTTATACGCGTTATGCCTGATGCTGTTAGTGTGCGCGCGAGTCCCGGCGCAAACCGGCGCGCCTGCGGACCTCGACGATTATGTCGCGCGAGCGCTCAAGGAGTTTGAAGTTCCCGGCCTCGCCGTCGCCATTGTCAAAGACGGCAAGGTCGAGCTCGTCAAAGGCTATGGCGTGCGCAAACTCGGTGAGCCTGCGCCGGTAAATGAGCAGACGCTGTTCGGCATCGCTTCAAACACCAAGGCCTTCACGGCCGCCGCGCTGGCGATCCTTGTCGATGAAGGCAGGATCAGTTGGGACGATCCGGTGATAAAGCATCTTCCCGGCTTTCAAATGTATGATTCGTACGTCACGCGCGAGATGACCGTCCGAGACCTGCTGACGCATCGCAGCGGGCTGGGATTGGGCGCGGGCGATCTGATGTTTTTCCCGCCGACGACGTTCACGCGCGAAGAGATTATCTCGCGATTGCGTTACATCAAACCGGCGACCAGCTTTCGCAGCAAATACGCTTACGACAACGTGCTGTATCTTGTGGCGGGTCAGGTCGTCGCCGCGGTTTCGGGTAAAAGCTGGGACGATTTCATCAAGGAACGGATCTTCGCGCCGCTGGGCATGACCACCAGCAATACCAGCGTCAAGGATCTGCGGCCGGGCGGCAACTTCGTCTCTCCGCATTCAAAGGTCGAAGGACGATTGCAGCCTGTTCCGTATATGAACATAGACAACACCGCGCCAGCCGGAGCGATCAACTCGAATGTAGCGGAGATGGCGAAGTGGGTAATCACGCAACTCAACGAGGGGGCGATTAATGGCGATAAGCGATTGTTCAGCAAAAGGCAGTCGCGCGAGATGTGGTCGGCGCAGACGCCGATGCCGGTAGTAGATCCGCCGCCGCCATTGTCAGCCCTGCGCTCGAATTTCTCCGCTTACGGGCTCGGCTGGGGACTGAACGATTACCGCGGTCACAAAGTCGTGAGCCACAGCGGCGGCCTGCTCGGGATGGTGTCCAGGGTGAGGATGGTTCCGGACATGAAACTCGGAATCGTTGCGCTCACGAATCAGGAAGCGAGCGGCGCGATGGAAGCGATCTCTTATCACATCATCGACCATTACCTGAACGCGCCGGCCACCGATTGGATCGGCGGATTTCGCAGCGTCTTCGAGCAACGGTTGGCCCAGGCCAAAGAAGTAGAGAAGTCGCAGGGCGCCGCGCGCAACGCCGAGTCAAAGCCGTCACTGCCGGCGGCGAAATACGCCGGGCGGTACAACGACGCGTGGTACGGAGAAGTGACGATTGCGCTCGAAGAAGGCAAACTCGTCATACGCTTCAGCCGCAGCCCGGGACTGGTGGGCGACCTGGAACACTGGCAATACGACACCTTCGTCGCGCGATGGCGTGACCGGAGTTTATACGCGGACGCATACGTCACATTCGCGCTCAAACCGGATGGCGGCATCGATCAGATAAAGATGGCCCCTGTGTCGCCGCTGACCGATTTCAGTTTCGACTTTCAGGACCTGCTTTTCACTCCGGTTCTGAGCAAACAATAAGTCATCTCATTGGGAATTGGATATCGGGTATTGGTCATTGTCACGCAGGTAGAAAATATTTTCTTCCCTGCTTTTCAATATTCAATACCCAATTCCCAATATCCAATCAACTTGTGAGACTCTCAATGAATAAAACAACTCTATTTAAATTCTGTTGGCAATGGTTGCTTGTTTTGCCGCTTACCGCGCTGGGGGTCGTCTCCGTCTCGGCCGCCACCTGCGAAGGGTTGGCCGATTTGAAACTGCCCAATACGACGATCACGTCGGCGCAATCAGTGGCGGCGGGCGCCTTCACGCCGTCGGCGAACGCCGCCGGGCCGTACAAGGACTTGCCCGCTTTTTGCCGCGTGGCCGGCGTGATCAAACCGTCGAGCGATTCGGAGATCAAATTTGAAGTATGGATGCCGAGCGCGAATTGGAACGGGAAATTTCATGGGATCGGCAATGGCGGCTTCGCCGGCTCTATCTCGTACACCGGACTCGCCGGCGCATTGGCGCGAGGCTACGCCACGGCTTCGACCGACACGGGACACGCCGGCAACGACGCGAGCTGGGCGCTGGGACATCCCGAAAAGATCGTGGATTACGGCTATCGCGGGATTCACGAAATGACCGAAAAGGCCAAACTCATCGTCAAGGCTTTCTACGGCGACGGCCCGAAGCGCTCTTATTTCGCCAGTTGCTCGAACGGCGGGCGGCAGGCGTTGATGGAAGCGCAACGCTACCCCGATGATTACGACGGCATCATCGCAGGCGCGCCGGCGAACGCATTTACTCAGATCCTGACGGGCTTCGCATGGAATATGCAGGCCACGCTGAACGATCCCGGCAGCTACATCACGTCGAAAAAATTGAAAGCCGTCGAGGCCGCCGCGCTGGCGGCTTGCGACGCGCGCGACGGCGTGACTGACGGCGTGCTGGACGATCCGACGAAATGCGGCTTCGACCCGGCGGTCCTGTTGTGCAAAGGCGATGAAACCGACGAATGCCTGACCGAAAAGCAGGTCGCCGCGCTGAAGAAAATTTACTCCGGGCCGCGCGACGCCAAAGGACGGCAAATCATCCCCGGCTTCACGCCCGGCGGCGAAACGGGTCTTGGCGGCTGGACTCCCTGGATCACGGGAGCGACGCCCACGTCGGCCCTGCAATACTTTTTCTCAACGCAGGCCTTCAGGAATATGGTCTATAACGATCCGAAGTGGGACTACAAGACCTTCGATCCGGAGCGCGACGGCAGGATGGCGGACGAAAAACTGTCGCCGGTATTGAACGCGACCGACCCGAACCTGAAAGCGTTCAGCGCGCGCGGAGGCAAACTGATTCTTTATCACGGCTGGAGCGACGCGGCGCTGCCGCCGGTGAACACGATCAACTATTTTCAGAGCGTCGTTGCAAAGTTTGGGCGGCGTCAGACTGACAGTTTCGCGCGGCTGTTTATGGCGCCGGGAGTGCAACATTGCGGCGGCGGTCCGGGTCCGGACAGCTTCGGCCAGACAGTCACCAGAGCGCAATCCGACCCGCAACATGATCTGACGCTGGCCCTCGAACGATGGGTGGAACAGGGCGTCGCGCCGGACAAGGTCGTCGCCACGAAACGGCGGGGCGGGCCCCCGGATGCGCCGCCGCTGCGCACGCGCCCGCTTTGCCCTTACCCGCAAGTGGCTCGCTACAAAGGCAGCGGCAATACGGACGACGCGGCGAATTTCAATTGCGTCATTGAACAGCCCGGCCAGAAAAAGAAAAAGTGAAATCCGCAGCCATTCAGCTTAACCACGTACGCTCACAGGAGGTATTCGGATTGGGTTCACTTTTGTCGCGCCGCGCCACCGCCAGGAGACGAAGGTTCGACGCGCGTTGGAGAAGGCGTTTCCCCCATAGAACGTGGAACACTGGCCCACCCGACCACATCGGATCGTGGCGCTGCCTTTGCCAGCGCGAGGATGGTTCCGGCAAACAGCAGTGTGTCCGCAAAGTAGTTGATTCCCTCCACTTTGACCGCGACGCCCGATTCGGATAGCGCAACGATCAAAACGGGTCCATAGATGACGAGGACCATCAGCAGAATCCAACCGCCGAGACAGGTTGACACTATCCGCGTTTTCCTGTTCAGCGCAATGCTTCCTCCGGCAACGAGAAGAGCTGCCCCGGTCACATAGTCAATGAGCATGCGCCCCGGAATCCACGCCGGCATCTGTTTTTCAAGCGGGACTCCAGGAAGTCCCGTCGCGTGCAAAAAGTGCTCGACGCCAAACACTATTACTGCCATCGCGACCAATACACGCCCCACAGTAATCAGCGCGCTCCTGCCTTGCCCGCGCCATCCGTCTATTGCATTTCCCGCAAGAATCCAGCCGGCGCCCCCGAACGCCATCTCGCGGAAGACAATCGTCCAAATGAATCTATCGTGCGGGCGGCGCAGCGCTCCAGGAAAATGGATCATCGCGACAAACAGAAACATCATGATTCCGAACATCAGGCCGGACCAGCGCACCCCAATCCTGGCGCCGATGCTCAAGGACGCGGCGATCAACGCGCAGCCGACGGAATACGCCCAGAACATACGCCAGGGCATGTAGGGCGGCACAATGTTTATGACAAATTGTGGGCCGAAGAGATGTAGCGCGCCGAAGACCGCCAGCGGGATGGCGAAACACAAATGGCTCAAGGCCACGATCTTGTCCAGGCCGCGAACCTCGGCGATCTCATTCTTCGCCGCCAATACTCCGATCACGAAGAGCGCGACGCCGGCGGCGCACATTGCGACTTCAGTGCGAGAGATTTCGAAGAATGTGGCGAGAATGGTCTGATGCATAGATTTCCCGATTTAGTTTAATTTGCACACTCTTCATATAACTAACACTCTGTTCTTCTGTCTTGAAGAAATTCTCAAAAATAACTGAACGAGTTCCCAGCTTGACTTTGTCCATCGTGAGATCGGCGCT
>DASUFM010000316.1:0-3464 GCA_036274535.1 Blastocatellia bacterium | reverse complement strand
GGGCGACGCCACCCGCCTGCGTCAAATCCTGCTGAATCTCTTGAGCAACGCCGTCAAATTCACCGAAAAAGGCGAGGTCGTTCTAACCGTAAGGGTGGACAAGGAGACAGGGAAACAGGGAGACAAGGAAACAAAAAATTTCATTCTCCTTGTCTCCCTGTTCCCTTTCCCACTCTGCAAGTAAAAAGATGGCTTTTCTTTTCCTTCTTCTTCCTTCGCTTCTTGCCGCCGGGCTGGCGGGGTTGGTTCGCCCCTATCGCGCGGCGACTGGCTGGATCAACGCGACGCTGTCAATCGTTTCGCTCGGCGCGGCGATCGTCTTTGCGGGAAAAGCCGCGCGCGGCGACGCCGTTCCGGTGTTCGGGCCGGGGGAACTGCTGCGGGCTGACGGGTTGTCGGCGCTGTTGATGGTGTGCGTGGCGGCGGTGGCGTCGCTCGTGCTTTTCCTGAGCCCGGGCTTCGGGCGCGAGGCGAAGTACAGCCCGTCGCAACTGCGCCGCTACCAGCTCTTCATAAACCTCTTCATCTTCTCGATGCTGTTCGCCGTGTCGGCCAACAACGTCGGCGTGATGTGGATCGCGATCGAGGCGACGACGATTTTCTCGGCGCTGCTCATTCCCCTGCCGGGCGCCAAATCCTCGGTTGAAGCTTCGTGGAAGTACATCCTGATTTGCTCGGTAGGCATTGCGCTGGCGTTCGCGGGAACGGTGCTCGGGTATTTCGATTTCGTTTCGCTTTCAGGCCCCGCCGAAAACGCGCTCAACTGGCCGGTGTTGCTCTCTCATGCGCCGGCGCTGCATCCTGAAGTGATGAAGCTGGCTTTCGTTTTCCTGCTGGTCGGTTACGGGACGAAAGCGGGGATTGCGCCGATGCATACGTGGAAGCCGGACGCTTACGACGAAGCGCCCGCGCCGCTCTCAGCCATGATGTCCGCCGTTCTGCTGGCGGTCGCGATCTATGCCATTCTGCGGTGGAAGACGGTGGTTGACGCGACTCTGGGGAGCGGTTACACAAATAAGCTGTTCATCGCGCTGGGACTGCTTTCGCTGACGATCGCGTCTTTCAGTATAGTGCTTTCACGCAACTATAAACGCATGCTGGCCTATTCCAGCATAGAGCATACCGGCCTGATGTGTCTTGGGCTGGCTCTCGGCAAGCTCGGAGTTTTCGCGGCCCTGCTGCATCTGGTCAATCATACCGCCGCCAAGTCCATGACCTTCCTGCTGGCGGGACGCGTCTTTCACCGCTATGGCGCCGCGCAGATCAAAGACGTGTCCGGATTGCTCAAGACGATGCCAGGCACGGCCAGGATGTTGGCGGTGGGAGTTCTGGCCATCATCGGTTTGCCCCCGTTCGGCCTGTTCATTTCGGAGTTCACTTTGATGCAGGCTGGCTTTAGGGCCGGCCACCCATGGGTAATGGGAGCGGCGCTGGCGTTGCTCTTAGTGGCTTTCGTCGCAATCATCAGCCATCTCAATCGCATGCTTTACGGCCCGCCGCCGGAAGGCGTGGCGGTTGGCGAAAAGAACGTCTGGCCCCTCGTTCTCATGTCGCTTAACGTGGCCGCGCTAGTTACCCTGGGTCTGGCCATGCCTGAGCCCTTTAAAAACCTGCTCAACCAGATTGCGGGGATCGTTTCCAGATGACCAACTTTACAAGATTGAAATCGGCTCTTTCCGAACATCTCAATGGCCGCGCCACGGATGTTCTGGTCAGGCGCGGCAATGAGCTGCATTGCCGGATCGCGCGCGCCGACGCGCCGGCGCTGGCCGAATTCCTGCGCCGCGATTTCAACGCCGAGCTGATCCTGATGGTCGCCAATGATCGCCGCGCGGATAAAGGCGTTTTTGAAGTTCACTACCTGTTCGCCCAGAGCCGCGAGAACTGGTTTCTGCATGCGACCAAGGAACTCCCGCCCGACAAGCCGGAGATCACTTCGATGGCCACGTTCTACTATCCGGCTTCGCGCTTCGAGCGGGAAATACATGACCTGTTCGGCGTCAGGGCCGTTCATCATCCTGATACTCGGCCGCTCGTGCGACATGCGTTCTGGCCTGAGGATTACTTTCCGCTGCGCAAGGATGCGGCGCAGGAAAACGGATTCCCCAATGACTTCAAGGACGACGGGACGCCGTTTCCGTTTCTGCCGGTCGGCGGCGAAGGAGTCTATGAGATTCCGGTCGGCCCGGTTCACGCGGGCATCATCGAACCCGGGCACTTCCGCTTCAGCGTCGTCGGCGAGACGGTAATAGACCTGAAGATTCGCCTATATTTCACGCACAAGGGAACTGAGAAGCTGTTCGAAGGCCGAGAGCCCGCTGAAGGCGTGGAACTGGCCGAGCGCATTTCTGGTGATACGACCATCGGCCATTCGCTCGCCTATTGCCAGGCGCTGGAAGCCCTGGCCGGGACCGAAGTCCCGGAACGCGCGCGTTTCCTGCGCGTGATACTGCTGGAGATGGAGCGGATCTACAACCACATCGCCGACTTCGGAATGATCGCCAACGACACCGGATTCGCCTTCGGGCACGCGCACTGTTTCAGGCTGCGCGAGCGATTGATGCGATTGAATAAACGACTCACCGGCAATCGGCTGCTGCGCGGCGGCGTCACGCCGGGCGGCGTGGGACACGATATGCCGCCGGGACTCGACCTGCCAGAAGAACTCGATGCGATCCTCAAAGATTTCAACGAGGTCGTCGAAATCTGTTTCGGCAATACGATTCTCATGGACCGGTTGGAAGGCACGGGCGCTCTCAGCCGCCAGATCGCGCTCGATCACGGAACCCTCGGCTACGTGGCGCGCGCTTCAGGAATTGACCTTGACGTCCGCAGGGATCATCCATTCGCGGCGTATCCTGAATTGAACAAGCTCCAGTGGAAAGTTCCGATCTACACTTCAGGCGACGTTTACGCGCGCACGATGGTTCGCGTTGAAGAAATCCGTGAATCGGTCAACCTGATCCGAGTGGCTTTCGACAACCTGCGAGAGAGCCCGCTGGCGGCGCCGCTAGTCTCGCTGCCCGCTTTCGAACCTGCTTTCGGGATCGTCGAAGGATGGCGCGGCGCGATAGTTCATTGGGTGATGGCCGATGGCAAAGGCCGAATGTACCGCGTGAAGATCAAAGACCCGTCGTTCGTCAACTGGCCCGCGCTCTCTCTGGCGCTGCTCAAAAACATCGTGCCTGACTTCCCGCTCTGCAACAAGTCATTCAATCAATCCTATTCGGGCAATGATCTGTAGTCACAGGGATAAATAACTAAGACTGCGCATAAAACGACGGAGTCTTTGGAGCGCGGTTGCCTGGGATACCGCCGGCGAATTCCTCCAGCCGCGTTAGCGGCTATTGAACATAGCCCGGCGTTTATGGTGCTTGATTATTAAATGCAACCACACAATTCAACGTAGGGGCGGGTATTCCCCGCCCTGTTGATCGAGGAGCCGACCAGGGCGGGGAATACCC
>DASUFM010000315.1:0-2892 GCA_036274535.1 Blastocatellia bacterium | reverse complement strand
CGCTGACTTTGTCCTTTTTGTGGCGCCGCCCGCTTGCGCCAGCGCCACAAAAAGGACAAAGTCGAGACATAGAACAACGGCATATAAAATCAACTCGCCAACTCTCTTCAATCCGCAATCCGCAATCCGCAATCCGCAATCATTCAACGGCGGCTTCATCGATACTCAGGGCGCCGCGGCCGGCGTCGAGCGTCGCTGTAACGCCGAGTGGCAGGGTCAGGTTGCCGCGTGGGCTGTGGCCGCTTGGCAATCCGAACATTATCGGAATGTTTAAATCATCCGTACATTCGGCCAGGACGTCCTGAATTCGATAGCCCTGATCGGCATGTTGAACGCAATCTGTCATCTCGCCGAAGACTATTCCGCGGACCTCGTCGAATTTTCCCGCAAGTTTCAACTGCTGCAGCATACGGTCAATCGCATAAGGACGCGCGCAGGTGTCTTCCAGGAAGAGGATAGAGCCGCGCGTGTCGAGTTCATCCGGCGCGCCAATCATCGCAGTGATTAACGACAGGCAGCCGCCCAGTAAACGCCCGGTCACGCGTTTCTCCGCGCCGCGATGCAGCATCTCTGTCTTATTCGATTTGATTTCGCCCATCGGCGCCGCGCCGGTTACTGCTTTGATCAGCGTTTCGCGGTCGTAATGCTCTTCGCCTCCGGCCAGGTCCTTGGAAGCCATCGGTCCGTGAAACGTCACCCACCCGAAGCGGCGGTAGAAGTAGAGGCTGAGCGCGGTAATGTCGCTGTAGCCGATGAAGATTTTGGGGCGCCGGCCGATCAGGGATTCATCGAGCAGCTTGAACAGGCGCATCGAGCCGTATCCGCCTCGCGCGGCCCACACGGCTTTAATTTCGGGGTCGGTGAATGCGCGCGTTAATTCTGCGGCGCGGCGTTCATCATCGCCCGCAGTGTATCTGGCTTTGTCGAGGATTCCCGGCTCATATCGCGCTCGAAACCCCAGGCGTTCGAGTTCGGCCACGCCGCGCGCCAGATAATCTGGCTTCAGGTTGCTTGCGGGGGCGACAATGGCGACGGCGTCGCCGTCGCGCAAAGCCGGTGGTTTAATGACAGGCGATGATTGGATCATATCTCGGGAAAAAGAATTCCAGCCACGAATAAACACGAATATTCACGAATGGGGACAGGGCGGAAAACGGATGGATCATCAAAAGCTGGAAAGAGATTTGTGCTCATTCGTGTCCATTCGTGGCTGAAATTCCTCTCTTATTACCTGTGCTCGCCGGCCAGAGAGGGGCGCGATTGATTGGCCTCGCGGTTCAATGATTCCAGGCTTCCCATAATCGGCGCCGTTTGCTGCAGGATCTCTTTGGTCATTTCGATGGAAGTGAGCAGCGAGTCGAAATCTACCGAGAGGTTGTTGTGGTCGGGGGTCGGCATCGTGACAACCTGATCGCTCACCAGGCCGAAGAAATGCTCGATCATCGCCAACTGCTCTCCGACGTGTTTGACGCTGCGTTCGATGTCGCCCAATGTTTGAAGACGCCGTCGCAATATTTCGACGTTCTTTTCGAGCAGAGGGCGCATCGCGTCGTCGGCGAATTGCGCGGAGCGTTCGGCCTGGCGCAACTGATTTTCGACCGCCTGGCGGTTGATCGCGCGCAGGTGGTTCTTGCGCCGGCGGTATTCGTCGAGCAGGTCCACGAAAGCTTCCCAGGTCGATTCGAGTTCGCGCAGTTGCGGCGGCTCATCCGACAGGCGCGCGAATTTCTTGTAATTATCGCGAATCTGTCTCTTCATCCAGCTCAGATGATCCACGGCCTCGCGCTCGCGCGGGTCGAAGGATTTGATCAACTCCTCGCGCTGTTTGCGGCGATGCTCCGCGAGCAGATGGCGCGAGCGGCGATCGACCACGCGGCGGTAGAAAGTGGAGGCGGGGACCGTGGCCAGGTAAACGCCTTCCATGACCAGCGCGCCGGCCAGCACCAGCGTCGGTTCGACGAAGCCGGTGACGCCGGAATAAGCCGCGGCCGCGGCCGTCAGCAGCAAGCCGCCGATATTGATCGGCTCTTTAAGAGCTTCTTTGAAGTAGGAGATTTTGAACTCCATACCTATTGGGGTACTCAATCAATCAATAATTCATTTCCGTTCCTGCGGCACGCGCTCCAGTGATCCCAGAGCATTGTCCGCAGACGTAGTTGGAGAGCCCTCGCCCAGAGCCGGTCTTTCGGGCGCGGGCGCGAGTCCCATCTGCTGTTTGTAAGCGAGCAGCCTGTCCTGCGCTTCGATGTTGGCCAGTTCCCGGTCTATATTCTGCATCTTGGCGTCCAGGGAAGTCGCAGCCAGTTCGGCCTTTGCCTCGGCCGCGGCGGAGCGGTTGGCGATCTTCTCGCGCATATCATCGAAAGTTTGCGAGGTGTCGCCGAGTTGGAAACTGGACATCGTCTGGGCCATCTTCTCCTGCATCTGCGCCTGTTTGGCGGCGGAGATCAACTGCATGGCCTCGTTCTGGCGTCGGCGCACCTGCGCCATGTAATTGTCCAGGAACTCCCGCGCCTTGGCCGAAGCGACTTTGGCCTGCTCGTAGTTCTGTCGAGTGGTTTCGAGAGACTTCTGTTTGAGCTGCAACTCGCCGATCAGCATGGTGGCGATGTCGTCGTGGCCGGTGCGAATGGCGGCTTTGATCTTGTTATCAATCTCGTTCAGACTGTTCTGATTAGCCTGGATTTCGCGCTCCAGGCGTTTTTCCGTCGCCATGACCTGGGAGACGTTGTTGCGCATCTTCGGCACTTCGTCGTTCATGTCGCGGATCAATTGCTGAAGGATCAATTCCGGGTCCTCAGCGCTATCGATGATGCCGCCGAAGATCGAGCGAAACAGCCTTTTTAGACGATTCCACATTTTTCGTTTCTCTCCTGAGTCGTGTGAGTAGGG
>DASUFM010000314.1:0-7225 GCA_036274535.1 Blastocatellia bacterium | reverse complement strand
ACTTCGGGGACGAAAGACCCGGTGGGTTCTCTCTGATCATTGTCGAAAAATCGAAGTTGACTACCAAAGCGGTCCCGAACGCCCGCACTCCAAAGGCTGTCGCCACTTCGGGGCCTTAACTTAACGCCATTGGCCTTCAGGCGGAATAGTTTGGATTCACGGAATTGATCTTTACCTCAGGCTTCCGCCTGAAGGCGGAACTACGAACTGATTTTCTCAGGAGAACAAAACCATGATGCAAAAAGGCGCGCCGATAGCTGACGCCAAAGGAAAGCTCGGCGTTCTTCTCGTTGGAATGGGAGCGGTCACAACCACGGTCATCACCGGCGTCGAGGCGGTCCGCCGCGGTCTGGCCAAACCGATCGGCAGTTTGACGCAGATGGGAACGATCCGTCTGGGCAAGCGCACAGAGGGCCGATCTCCGCTGATCAAGGATTTCGTGCCCCTGGCCGAGCTCGATGACCTGGTATTCGGCGCATGGGATATTTTCGAAGAGAACTGTTATGAGGCGGCGATGAACGCTGGCGTGATCGAAAAGGAATTGCTCGTCCAGCTCAAAACGCAGCTCTCGAAAGTCAAGCCGATGTCCGCCGTCTTCGAGCAGGAATACGTCAAACGCATCAACGGAACCCACGTCAAAAAAGGCAAGACTAAAATGGCTCTGGCCGAGCAGCTGATGGGCGATATCGCCGAATTCAAGAAGAAGAACCGGGTTTCGCGGATGGTCATGGTCTGGTGCGCCTCGACCGAGATGTTCATCAAGCCGCAGCCGGTCCACAAAACGCTCGCGGCTTTCGAGAAGGGGCTGCGCGAGAACCACAAAGCGATCGCGCCGTCGATGATCTACGCCTACGCCGCGCTCAAATCGGGAGTGGGCTTCGCCAACGGCGCGCCGAACCTGACGGTGGATATTCCGGCGCTGATAGATTTGGCCGAAGAACAGAATCTGCCGATCTGCGGCAAGGATTTCAAGACCGGACAGACGCTCATGAAGACCATCCTCGCGCCCGGATTGAAAGCCAGGATGCTGGGGCTGCACGGCTGGTATTCCACCAATATCCTGGGTAACCGCGACGGCGAGGTGCTCGACGACCCCGGATCTTTCAAGACCAAAGAGGAGTCGAAACTCTCGGTTCTCGAATACATCCTCCAGCCCAAGGTCTATCCCGACCTGTACAGCGATTTCTCACACCTGGTGAGGATCAATTACTATCCGCCGCGCGGCGACAACAAGGAGGGATGGGATAACATAGACATCTTCGGCTGGCTGGGCTATCCGATGCAGATCAAGATCGATTTCCTGTGCCGCGATTCGATCCTTGCGGCGCCGATCGTCCTGGATCTGGCGCTGTTTATGGATCTGGCGCAGCGCGCCGGGATGCGCGGGATTCAGGAATGGCTGTCTTTCTATTTCAAAAGCCCGATGTGCGCGCCGAAGCTCTATCCCGAGCACGATCTATTCATTCAATTGATGAAGTTGAAGAACACGCTGCGCCATCTGCGTGGCGAAGAAATGATCACGCACCTGGGTTTGGAATACTACGACTGATAGCCGCGACGGAGGGGGCCGCCGAACGTGGAGAAATCATTGATCCCATCAATGCTCCCTTCGGCGCCCGCTGCGCGCGCCGAGGCTCAAAACCGGCGTTCGCCACGAAAGCCAGCGCCACGACGCTCAACAACATCAGGAGCGGTTCGGAATCCCCGAAATTGTAATTGACCAGCGAACTGGCCGAGAACCCGATCAGCGCCGCGATCGCGCCCAGCATAAGACCGGCTCTCATATTATCCTCATCGGCCAGCGCGCTCTTATATCCGCGCCAGGCCATCACAAATAACATCACCATCAGCCAAAGATAGGCCCCGAGGGCCGGCAGCCCGCGGTCGACCGCGATCTGGATCGGCGTCGAGTGCGTATGCGTGATGTAATCGCCCGGGAATCCCCATTCTTTCCAGTGATATTTCTGTGAATCCAGGCCCACCCCGAAGATCGGATGGCTCGGGATTAATCGCAGCCCGGCGAGCATGTATCCGAAGCGACTTTTGCTGCTGTCGTCCGTAAGATTCATCACGCTCGCCGTGCGGATGGATGGCAGCATGCAGGCTGAAACAGCCCCCATTGCGACGACCAGGACAAGCGCCAGCAACGCGGCGCGGCGCTCTTTCATCAGGCCCAGAGTGATGAGCAAAGCCAGCATGCAGGAGGCGATTACGCCGCGAGAGGCCGTCAGGACCAGCGCCAGGGAAAACAGTCCCGCCAGTGACAAAGAGATCCACAGCCAGGTTCGAGGGCGCCCTTTACGCAGCGCCTTCAGATTCGCAAGCAACAACCCGAAGGCAAGCAGGGCGAAAATCTGCATTTGCTCGGCGTAGGTGATGAAATGGCTGGAAAAGCCGGAGACGCGAAAGCGGCGGCTGTGTCCCGAGACGCTAAGCCCGAGGGCGTTGGCCTGGCTCTTCATATCATTTGTGACGACAATCTGCGCAGGCGCCGGGTCGCCGTTATGCAAAGCCTCGATGACCAGGGTTTCGCCCGTCCGGGCCTCGCGAATAAGCATGTTCGCGTCTTCGAGAGAATCCACTCGATTCCGCCCGATCATCCAGACCACGTCGCCGGACTGCAGTTGGCTGGTTCGCAGTGGACTGTTTTTCTCAATAGCCGTGATAATCATTCCCCGGCCCACGGCCTTCTCCATCAGGCTATAGCCGACGCCGACCAACCCCGAGACGATCATCAACCCGATTATCCATCGCGCGCCGCGCGGGCGCAGGTTTGCGATTATCAGATAGAAGACCGCAAACAGCGTCAGAGTGCGTAATTTAGGCAGACTCTCACCCGGTTCTACAGACAACACGGCTGAAATAACAGTCAGAATCGTAAAGCACAGCAAAGGGCGGTCTATCGGCGTCTGAAGAAATCCGAACCGGCCCACCGCTACGGCGCGGGCGATCCAGGCTACATAACTCAGTCCGAGGCCGATCTGTGCGGCGGCGATCGAATGTGGGATGGCAAGCGCGAAGATGGCCAATCCGCAAAATATTATGCGAGCCATCCATTGCGCAAAACTACCGGCGCTCACGTCTCCTGAAAAGGCTCTCAGGCCAGACGCGCTTATTATTAATGACGACATTTCAACTTCTCAAATAGATGATGCTTTAACGGGGATGAATTTTTGAGTGAGGGAGAGGTTCCATCAATCAAAGTGGAGGGGGGTCAGCTCCGTTATCCGTCAAGCGGCGAAGCGTCATTGCGAGGAGGTGCAAAAAGTAATTTCTCTGACGACGCTACAACCAATATTAACCGTTCAATGGGGGGCGAATGCCGGCTCAAAATTGTCTCTTATGGGACGCAAAAGGCGCCCTACATACTCGGCGCCTGATTTGAAAAACTCGCAGAACGGCTCCCTCTCTTCTGCGACCCAGCCACAAAGAAACAATTTCGTCGCCGTCCAACAGCATAGACAGCGTGAGACCGGCGGATTGTAATCCCGCGTAATGAACGACGCAAGCGATTAGTCTTGCATGAGTCAGATTGATTATTCGTTTTACTCCACAAAAATGGACAGGATCAACAAGATGCTTCAGGATTGATCTCAATTCATACAATCCTGAAACATCCTGTTGATCCTGTCTATCTTTGAGCTGCGTCGAGCTGCGTGCCGTGTAGCCAATTACAATAGCGGGCGCTGCTGGTCAGCGTAGCGTTTGAGTTTCATATTCAGAGTCTGCACGCGCAATCCGAGGAGTTTCGACGCTTTGGTCTGGCTGCCGCCGCTCTGGTCGAGGGCGGTGGCGATCAGATTGCGCTCGAAATCATCGACAACCTGCGGCAGGTCGATGCCGTCAGGCGGGATGGATTTGAGATGGGCGTAGCGGATATGCGATGGAAGGACCGATTCACTGACCTGCTGGGGCGGCAGACAACTGATCGCGCTTTCGAGCGCCGCTTCAAGCTCGTCGAGGTTGCCCTCCCAACTGTATCCGGCCAGCGCGGCGAGGGCCTCGGGAGTGATCTCGCTGGCCCCCTTGCCCAATTTATGGGCGACGCGGGCGACCAGATGTCTGGCGATGTATGGAATGTCTTCGCTTCGCTCGCGCAGCGGTTTAATTGAAAAGCTGAGCTGGCGCATCATTTCGACCAGCCCATAGGCTATTCGATTTTCCGCCTTGCGGTCGGCGGGATTCCACTCCGAAGAGAAGACCAGCCGCTGGCGGCTCTCGCGCCCGCGCCACCGTTGTTCCTCCAGGTAAACGGCGAACCGTTGTTGCAGAATCGGCGGCAGACTGGTCAATTCGTTAATGTAGATCGTTCCCTGCTTGACGGTCTCGACCATTCCCTGAGGCCCGAAAAGGATGTTGTGCAAAGCCTCGGCGCCGAGACCGTGCGCGTTTACGGCGAAGAACGGCTGCGCCCATTGCGCGCTTGCCTGATGCAGTACGCGGGCGACCTGCTCCTGCCTCAGCCCGCGTTCGCCGATTAATAGTATTGGATGCGTCTGCGACGCGTGGGCTCCGATGAACCTTTTCAGGTCAGAGACATTAGGGCTGACGCCAATAAAACACTCATAATTTTCATAAGAGATCTCCCGCTGACCATTGACCAGCGTCAGAGCCGGTCTGGGTTGCGGACTCGCCAGAGCAGGCGCCTCCACCTGCTGTTTGGGCGCCACTTCATTCAGCATTATTGTCTACCTCCATTTGAATATTCCCTCTCCGTGGGAAATAGCGGGCAATGGTTAGCAGGCAGTGAGCAGTTTGTGGAGATCGTCCCCACAATTTAGTGAACTGCCCACTAACCACCGCCTACTTCTATTGCCAGTTTGGAGTATCGCCCGAAGTCCTGGTAAATGTCTTCAAGCAAGGGTAAAAACGGGTAAAACTTGTAAATCATTTGTAAAATCGGGCTAAGAAGCCGTCCGGCGGCAGGATCGGCCAATGTATACTTTTGGGTATACTTTCGTTGGAGAGTGAGGCAGATGTATAGATTCAAGGAAATACTTCGCAGACATGCGTTGACGGTGGGGCTATTCGCGGTCGCGATCCCGCTGCTGGCGCATCTGTGGCTGCAATACCGCTCACTCGCGAAGCTGGAGTCAACCCTGCCGATCGCGCGCCGATACCACATGCGGCGCTGCCTCTCTGAGGTGATCGGTAAAGTCATCACACAGTACGAGCAAAAGGCCGAAGAAACGCTCAACGTGCCATCCGGAGCTTTTCACCACAAGTACCCGGACCCGAATTACAGCAAAGAAAAAGCGATGGACGTCGAGCAAATCTCAGCCTGGTTTCAACGGCGCCAGTTTAACGGCGCGAGGATGCTCTTCACGGCGATCATTACCGGGAAAAAAGTTCCCAATTACGCCGTGGTCAGATTCTACGACCCCGTATCCGGCTCGCTCTGCCTCGCCGCTCCCGACGAATTTTCAGCCGCGCACGGGTCGGTGGCGAGTTGGACCGCGATGACCCTGGTCGAAGCGATTCCGAAATCGATTCATTTGACCGCTGATGAACGTGACCCGAAAAACCGCGCCATAGTCAAACCCATCGTCGATGAGAAATCGCGCGTGGTCGGCGTGGCCGGCATGTTCCTGAACGAAGACGTATTCATCAACGATTACCTTGCGCCGGCCGTCAGAAAGACCATTCGACAGGATTTCCCCGATGAATATCAGAACGTGGTCGTCACAGTCATGGATATGAAGCAGGATAACAGGCTGATCTTCTCCAATCAGCCGTTCGAGGGGAAAAATTATGATGTCGGATCGCCGATCCCATTCATTTTCACGGATTGGTATTTAGGCATTCGCATGCGCAATATGACTGAAGAGCAGTGGAGCCGCAAATACTTCAGTTCCAATCTGACGTTATCCCTCCTGACGGCGATAGTCCTGATCGGAGGCGTCGTGCTGGCTCTGCGCGCGGCTTCGCGCGCCATGAAACTGTCCCAGATGAAAGCGGAATTTGTCTCCAACGTGTCCCACGAATTGCGCACGCCGCTGGCGTCGATCCGCGTCTTCGGCGAATTTCTGAAACTTGGACGCGTCAGGCAGCCGGACAAGATCCAGGAGTACGGAGAATACATCGAGACCGAAAGCCGCCGCCTTTCGCAGTTGATCAACAACATCCTCGATTTCTCGAAAATCGAATCGGGCCAGAAGACCTATCACTTCGAACAGACCGCGGTCGAAGGCGTGGTCACGGACACCCTGAAGACCTTCGAGGTGGTCCTGGAGCAGAACGGTTTCACATTGAATCTGCAAAGGCCGCCGCTCCCGCTGCCGCAGGTTGTAATCGATCCGGTCGCCGTCGAACAGGCGTTCATCAACCTTCTGGACAACGCCGTGAAATATTCGGGAGACTCGAAAGAGATCGAAGTAAAGCTCGCCGAGCAGGGCGATACGGTCACGATCTCGGTGATTGATCATGGCGTCGGCATCCCCAGCGAAGAACGCGAAAAGGTCTTCGAGAAGTTTTACCGCGTCGGCGCATGCCTGGTCCATGACGTGAAAGGCAGCGGACTGGGCCTTTCGATCGTCAAGCACATCATAGAGGCCCATAACGGACGCGTCACCGTCGAAAGCGAACCCGGTCGCGGCAGTGAATTCATTATTCACCTTCCGATAGGTCAGAAATAGGACAAATGGGACCTATGCGGATAAGTGGTTCGCCGCGCAATTAACGGTTAAACGAGACTTTGTCCATTGTGAGATCACAAGGGACAAAGTCGAGATAAGGAAATCAACCAATGAGCAGTAAAGTTTTAATTGTCGAAGACGATCAGGCGATGGCCGTGGCGTTGCGCGACGGCTTCGAGTATGAAGGCTATTCAGTGCAGGTTGCGCGCGACGGAGCAGCCGGGCTGCGCCTGGCGTCCGAGAAGGACCTGGACCTGATAATACTGGACGTGATGCTTCCGAAGATGGACGGATTCGACGTCTGCAAACAGCTACGCGGCGCGGGGAACTCCACGCCGATCATCATGCTCACCGCGCGCGGCCAGGAGATCGATAAGGTCGTCGGGCTGAAGATCGGCGCGGACGATTATGTGACAAAGCCTTTCAGTTTCATGGAACTGATGGCGCGCGTCGAAGCCCTGTTGCGTCGCGCCCACCGTCACAGCGAAACTCCCGAAGAGTTCCGGTTCGGCTCGATCACCATCAATTTCAAAAAATTCGAAGTGATGAAGTCCGGCGACCCTGTCGAAGTGTCGCCGCGGGAATTCAAC
>DASUFM010000313.1:0-16600 GCA_036274535.1 Blastocatellia bacterium | reverse complement strand
GCAAATATGTCGATAAATTTATTGGAGAAGTGAGCTATGCCGCTCAGCGGAATTGAAAACGCGCTGGCCGACTTCCGCGCCGGCAGGTTCGTAATTATCGTGGACGCCGAAGACCGCGAGAATGAAGGCGATCTGGTCATCGCGGCCCAATTCGTCACGCCGCAGGCCATCAACTTTATGGCTCGTGAAGGCCGTGGGCTGATCTGCCTCTCAATGACCGGGGAGCGGCTCGACGAACTGCGCATTCCGATGATGGCGCCCCCCGGCGAGAACACCGCCCACTTCGGCACAGCCTTTGCGATTTCGGTCGGGGCTCGGCGCGGTGTCACCACCGGCATCTCGGCCTTTGACCGGGCCACGACCATCCGAACACTGATCGACCCGGCGACGCGCCCCGAAGACATCGCCCGCCCCGGACACGTCTTCCCATTACGCTCCGTGGAAGGCGATGTGCTGGCCCGCCCCGGCCATACCGAGGCCTCGGTCGCCATGGCTCGGCTGGCGGGACTCTATCCGGCCGCGGCCATCTGCGAAATCATGAACGACGACGGCGCGATGGCTCGGCTGCCTGAATTGGAGTCATTCGCCGCCAGGCATGAACTCAAGATAATTTCCATTGCTGATTTGATCGCTTACCGCCAACGGGCGCAGTCATCAATTTTTAAAATCTCGTATGGGCAAGACTTTTGAAGGCCATCTCATAGGTAGCGGCTTGAAGTTCGGCATTGTCGCTTCACGCTTCAATGACGCCATTGGCAGAGAATTGTTGCGGGGCGCGCAGGATGCGTTGATCCGGCATGGCGTCGCCGCCGAGGACATTGACATCGCATGGACGCCCGGCGCCTTTGAAATCCCTCTGGTCGCAAAGCGGATGGCGGACCTCAGAGGCGATACGGCGGACCGCCCGCGCTATGACGCCATCATCTGCCTAGGCGTTGTCATTCGTGGATCGACAGCGCATTTTGACTACGTCGCGGGGCAGGCGGCGAGCGGCGTCGCCTCGGCCTCGCTGTCTACCGGATTGCCGATATTGTTCGGCGTGCTGACCACGGAAAACATCGAGCAGGCGGTCGAACGCGCCGGGACTAAGGCCGGTAATAAAGGCGCGGAAGCCGCGATGGCGGCGATTGAAATGGCGAATTTATTGCGGGCATTCGGATAAAATGGACCCCATCGCCAATTGCCAACTGCGCATTGCCAATTGTTTAGCAGAGGTTTTTATCAAATACTCCCGCGATTCAATTGGCAATGCGCAGTTGGCAATTGGCGATGTTTCCCACTGACTTAATCTCATTGGCCTATAGGACCTGTTAAAAGCTCTGTCCAATTCTGATATGAAAAGCCCCGCGCCGCTGGTAAATCCTGGCGCCTGATGCGGTAATGAAGAATGGTGGGTCGATCAAATAGCCGTAATCAACGCCCACCGGCCCGATCGGCGTGTTGAATCTTAAACCGAGTCCCACGGAATTGGTCATTCCGGCGACATTGATGTCGCTCACTCGCCTGAAGACGTTGCCGAGATCATAGAAAGGAACCAGCCGCAATCGTCGTGACAGCGGAAAGCGCAGCTCAAGATTGAATATCACCAGCGCGTCGCCGCCTATCGGGACCAGCGTCGGCAGTTCGTTGGAGTTGCGCGGTTCCAGGATGCCTTGCGGCCCGGCCTCTTCGAATCTGAAGCCTCGCAGCGTCGTCGCGCCGCCGGCGAAAAATCTTTCGCTGATCGGCAATCTTCTTTCCGCCTCGCTGATTATTCCGTCGCCGTCGCGGTCCGTGAGCCTGTATAGTCCGGCCAATCCGACGCGCGCCGCGACGGCGATGGTCGTTCCCCTGAGCGCCGCCGGCGTGTCGTATCGCTGATATTCGCCGAAGAATTTATTGAAGGATTCATTCCCGCCGAGTTCGCGCGCCGCGAGCGAATGATCGAAGCTGAACAACTGTCCGCGCGTGGGCGAAAGCGCGTTGTCACGGGTTTCGCGCGTGAAGCCCGTCGAGAACTCGCTCAGGCGGAGCGACGGCTCGTTGCGGGTGACCTCGATGTCGGGAATGTTTTCGAGATTGAAGAGCTTCACGTTTTGAAGGCTGTAGCGGAATCGCAGCGCCATTCGGTCGCCCAGCCTGCGCTGGGTTTGAATGAAGCCTACGAATCGGTTAATTCCGAATGACCGGCCTTCGGAACTCGGCTCCACGGCTTCGTCTATCAGCCTCCTTCGCGCGAATGTTCGCACGTCGGAATCGCGCTGGTAGAAGGCCGAGAACGCCGTCTGCCATCTGGTCCCCCACGGGCGCAGATCGGTCAGTTGTATTTGCGCGAGTTGCTCTTCAAGGCTGCCGCGCAATCTCAGCGTTCCCAGGAGCAGGCGATCGAACAAATTGCTATGCGTGAACTGGACTGTGGCGCGCGGCCCCTCGTCGGATGAATAACCCAGCAGGTAATAGAGCGACAACGGATCGGTTTCCGCCACGTTCACAGTCACGCGGCGGGCGTCAACGGCGCCACCGGCGCCACCGGCGCCGGCCGCCGCGCGAACGATCACTTCGCGGAACGCGCCTGTGGCGTAAAGATCGCGCTCCGCATTGCGAAGCAGCTTTGGCGTCAACATGTCTCCGGATTCGAAATCCAGGAAGCGCCTGATGGCGCCGTGGCGCGTCATAGTCTGGCCAGTCACCACAACCTCCCGCGCCACGGAACGTTCGCCTTCAGTCACCTGGTAAATCAAGTTCACGCGGTGGCCATGCAGGTCTTCGGGCAGGTCCAGAATGATCACATCCGCCCTCGCCTCCAGGCGTCCTCGCTCGGCGTAAAAATCCCTGATCTTCCTGGCGCCTTCGCGGACTTTATCGGCGTAAAAAGGCTCGCCGGCGCTGATCGGCGCGAGTTCTCGCAACTCCGACGCCGAAAACATCGTGTTGCCGCGCACGATTACGTTACTGACGATCGATTTCGGACCTTTATTTATTACGAAGATCAGCGCCAGTTCATCGCGCTCAGTCGTGAAATACAGGCGTGATTCGACCCGCGCCGATCTGTAACCGAGGTTGGCCATTGCGGCGCGGATCGTTTCGCGGTCGGCGCGCATCCGGTCGTTGCTGGTTTTGCCGCGCGGGGAACCACCCAGGACCGGCAAACCCCTGAGCGCCGGAATTTCTCCGAGCAGGTTGCTCTCCTTCGATTGCAACTCGGCTTTCAATTCATGTTCGTCCAACTCGTCCGCCCCCCCGTCGGCGTCAATGATGTGAATCTCCTTCAACTCGTAGCGCATGCCCGGAAGAACGTCGTAGAACACGCGGAGGTCGTCGATGTTCGACGTCCTGCAATCGGCGGGTTCGCATCGCCCCTGAACCTGGGCGAATAAATATCCTTTCTCCTGCAGGTAATCAGTCAGGTTTCGTTCGCCGGCGCGCAACTGCGCGCGGCTGAATCCTTCCCGCACGGGCAGAATCTCGCGCAGTCGGTCTTCGCTGAGTTTGACGGCTCGGCCGCCGTATGGCGTTACGCCGATTTTGAGGTTGCCCGGCGGGAGCGCCAGTCGGGAGAAATTTGGTCTGACGGCGCCTGTTATCGGAACTGTCGCGGCGACTCGGCCACCTCTGAATGAAAAGCGTTTGCGTCCTTTGATGTCGATCGTGAATTCGTTCTGGTCGATCGCGCGGACCTGAGTGTTTCCGCTTTGCGTGTATGTGGTGACGACAGAGAACCGTCTGGTGATGTCGTATTCGAGCACTCCCGTTTGTTCCTGTTCGGACGCGAGGTTGGTGGAGTAGAAGAAAGTCAAGCCGCGCGCCAACTGCCGCCCGACCGTGATGCGCGCGGCGGGGTTGTCGTAAGGGCGCAGCACGGGGTCGATCTGAAAACGGTTCAATCCGAGAAAACGCTCGGTCTCGCGTCCCAGAGTTTTTGAAATGAACTCTTCCGAAAGCAGCGCCCCGGCCGTAGTCAGCCCGGCGCGCGCCGGATCAGGCGCGTTGAGGGCGCCGGTTCCGGCGCTGCCTGTGGTAATCAGCGAGATGATTTCGGGGCGAGACAGAGGCGGATCCGAATTGAGCGAAAGCTCCAGACTGTCGATCGGGCCGCTGAAACTGATGATGATTCGGTAACCTCTGATGTTTCCTTCCGCCTGCAATTGCAGCCGGGGCTCTTCGTAACCGCCCGGCAGTTCCAACCATCCCGAAACTATGTCATATCGCTGGCCTCGGAAGATTACCGCGCCGTTTTCAAATGTGACCCGCCCGTTGATCTCAGGATCGGACAACAGCCCGCTCAGACGTAACGTCGCCGAAGCGATGGCGTTGACCTGATTACTTCGAATCATGAGCGATTCGCGCGCTTCAACCGTGACGTCCAGGTTGATCGGCGGAATGAGCGGGCCGCGCGAGGCGCCGCTGGCTCCGCCGAAAGGGCTGAACCTGAGCCGCCCGCGTTCGCCGAACTCGACCAGAGAAAGATCGGATGACGCGTATTCCGCCATCGGGATTGTGACGCGGCCGCTGAGCGTCTGGTCCTGTGGCGTTCCGCTGAGCGTCAGGTCGGCGTCGACCGCCGCCCTGACGCCTCGCCACATCGCCTCCGCGCCGTTGGCCGTGATGTCAAACCGCCATTCCGCCGGCTTGAGGCCTGTGAGAGTCGCGCCGCCGCTGATTTGCGCCGATCCGCCTCCGGCGCGCGCCGTGAAATTTTCGACCGTCAGCCGATTACCGGACAGAACAACGCGCCCGGTTGCTCCGTCGAGCGTGATCGGCGCGTCCGTGGCCGACACTGAAATGTCGCGCATCGTCGCCGCGCCGGCCACATTCGGTTCGTTGATCGAGCCACTGATGCGCGCGTCGATCGTGACATCGCCGTCCAGATTGACGGAATCATCAGGACGGCGGAACGCGCCGAGATCGATCCGGCCCGCGATCGAAAAATCGATCGGAGTGTTTTCAGCCAGGGCGAGCGAGCCGCCTATTTCCAGTTCCGCGCCGCGCGCCGTGATCCGCGTGGGCGCGAGGCGGATCTGTGAATCGCCAATCGTAATGTCGAGCGGAGTCGAAACGGCGACGGGCATTCCGGCTACCTGCAGCGCAATGGCCGTGAGCCTGAAAGATCCACGCAAACCGGCGAGCGTGGCTTCGCCCTGCGCGCCCGCCGTCGGACCGGCGACGCGCAGATTTCCCGTGATCTGTCCGCTCACTTGTTGAGATATGCCCGGCGCGTAAGCTGCGAGGAATGGCGCGATGTCGAAATCCGCCAGATCCGCCATGACGCTGATTGGGCGGCCGGGGCGGCGCCATTCGAGGCTCGCCCGTATCGGGTGGACCCGTTGGCCGCCCGCACTCCCGGTCCACATTTCGATGTCTATGCGCCCGTCCGCCGCCGTGCGCGCCGTCAAGGTCACGGGACCGTACTCGCCGCCGCCGAATCTGACTTGCCGCGCTTCCGCCGTCATATCGATGCTGAAAGCTTCAGAATCATTGAAGGCTCCGTTAAGTTGAAAGGTCGCGTCGACTGAGCCGCCGAGTCGCGCCGCCCCCAGTTCGAACGCTTCGGAGAGGCGCTGCAGCCCTAATTGCCGCGCCTCTCCCTGAAACTGGTATTCGCTGGTTTGCAGGTTGATGACGCCGCTCGCTATGAAATGGCCCTGAGGTAATCGCGCTTCTACGCGCTCCAGACGCGCCGTTTGAGCGTCAAATTTAATCAGGGCTGTCGCGGATTCCGCGCGCTGCCCGGCGATGACGCCGCCCGCGAGGTTGAGATTGACCTCGCCATGTGTGGCCGCCGGCAGACCGGTCAGATGCGCCGCGCCTGATACTTCTCCGCTGATGAGTGTTTGTTGCGTAGGCAGTCCGAACGACGCCATCAGGGAATCGATGTTGATTCTTTCGAATGTGATGTCGAACCTGCCGGTCGTGGCCGTGGCGTCGCGCGGGGCGCCATAGTTGAACCGCGCGGCGCCGCCGGTGTCAGTGGCGAGCGATCCCTGCTCGAATCGAACCTCCGACGGATTGACCCTGAGGCGTCCGCGGACACTGCCCAGAATCCCGTCGCGCAACCCGAAACTCGACGCCTGCAAATCGCCGGTGATCGCCGGATTGTCGATCTTCCCGTTTAACGTTCCAGTGAAGTTGAAATTGCCGAATAGATGCGGTTCGTATGTCGTCATCAACCCTTCTATCCGATCCCCGCCAAAGCCTGTAGCTCTAAGGATGGTCAGTAGCTCTTCGGCGCGCGTTGAAGTGAGCGAGAATCGCAGGTCGGAATCGCCGTCGAGGGCCACGCTGCCCGTCGCAGTAAGCGTGGCCCCATCCGTATGTAACGTGAACCGATCGAATCTGAACACGCCGCTTTGCGCCCTGGCCAGGATCTCGCCGCTGACCGGAATGGCGTCGGGCGCCGAAGCCGTTTGCCCCGTTTGCCCCGTTTGCCCCGTTTGCCCCGTTTGCCCCGTTTGCCCCGTTTGCCCCGTTTGCCCGTCGAATTGCGCAGAGATCTCGCCGCTGATTGATCGCAGGTTCGTCCCGGGCCATGTCAGATTGGCGTGGCCGGTAACCGCTCCCGATAGTTGACTGTTCTGCCCGCCGAATAACGCGAAGAGTTCGGAAGTTTGCAACTCCTTGAAATCCGCTCGCAATGTAGAGACGCAAGATTTTGCGTCTCTACATCCGTTGGGCGCTAGTTCAACGCTCAGGTCGCCGGACGCGCCGCCGCCGAACACCGAAGCGTTGAATCCGCTCAAAGAGACTGCGTCGCGACTGACGGCGAATCGCCCGGTCGTCCGGCCAAATTTGATCCTCTCAAAATTTCCGCCCTGCAAGTCGATGAGCCCGCCAGCGCCGTTTGCGCCTGATCCGAACATGGCGGCGAGGTCGCGCAGCGTGATCCCATTGAAGACGCTCTGTCCGCTTTCGGCATGATCGAACGTAGCTTGATTGGATGTGATTTGGACGCGCCCGCCGCTGACCGTCCCCTTCACATCCGACACTGAAGCGGCCGTGAATTCGACTCCTTCAGCGGCCCCGGAGCGCGCCTGCGCCTGCCCAATTGAAAAAGTCCACTCCCCGGGCCGGTTTTGCGCGGAGTTAAGGTCGAAGGTCGCTTTGAGGTCGCGTGAAGCGAGGTCATTGAATTGATTCTGCCCTGCCAGGACGCGTTCAGCCGTGATCTCGCCGGAGATGATCTGCGCGCGCCCGTCAACTACTGTCCCTTCCACATTTGACGCCGAAGCGTTCGTCAATTCGGCTCCGCCTGCGGCGCCTGTTCGCGCCTGCGCCTGGCCTGTTGAAAAAGTCCATTGACCTTTACTTACGCCGGCGTTCAGCCCGGACGCCGACACGTCCGCGAATTGGAGCTCTCCGGCCATTGTCGAACGCGCCTGCGCCGCCGAACTCGAAAAAGTCCAATGGCTATTCCCCTGTCCTTTCCCATTGGGGTCATAAATCGCCCTCAGGTCGCGCAATGTAATCCCATTGAATTCGTTTGCGCCGGCTTTGCCGGTTTTCAGGGACGCGACCTCGGCCTGATCCGCGGTAATTCGCGCCTGCCCCTTAACGATCGTTCCTTTCACGTTCGAAGCCGACGGGGTAGTGAGGTCGATACCCTCGGCGGCGACCGAACTCGCCCGAGCCTGGCCTATTGAAAATGTCCATTGGCCGTCCCGCGACTCCAGACTCGCGCGATCAGCTTGCGCGTCGCGAATTGTAACGCCATAAGCGACAAGGTCGCCCGAACCCGCCTGCCCGCCGGCGCTCCATTGCGCGCTTTCTCCCTCGATACGTCCGTTGAAACTCGTCGCGCCTTTGAAAGGCGGTTTTGGTACGGCGCCAGTGGGCATGAAGAGAGTGAGGATCTCTTCGATCCGCGCCCATGCCCGCGTATCCAACCAATAGCGCGGCGACCGCCAATCATCCACCCGTCCCGACGCCGTCGCTTCAGCCACGGGCGACCGTAACGCCAGCCGCTCGATCTCAGCGCCAGATTCCATGACTCGCCCGATGAATTCTATAGATTCAATAGCCAGCTCATGGTCGTTGTGGACAATCGAGCCTGATCCCGAAGTTATTCGCATGCCGACCTTCGGCGGGCCGGCGCCTTCGATCGGGCGCGCTTCCATGGCCAGGCCGCGCAACTCGCCTTGCAAATCGCGCTTTCGATCGACGAAATGGATCGCGCTCTCGCTGAGCGAAGCCGCCAGCTTCGAATAATCGAAACTGATCCGGCGGCTGAGAGCCGGCGGGCGACGCAGTCCTTGAAAGTTGGACTGCCCCTGTTCGTCGAGGACGACCCAGAGATCGACTCCGTCAAGCTCCAGACGGTCGAAGACGATTTCGCGGCGCAATCGGAACGCGAACGGATCGCGGATCGTAATCGAGGCGCTGGCGCGGCCGATCGTGGCGATTAACTGGCCCGTCCGCCGGTTGAAGAGTTTCAGGTTGTGAATTGTGATCGCGCCGTCGCTGAACCCCGGTTCCACCCTTTCGGTCTCGGCGCGCAGACCGTAGCTTTCCAGCGCTTTGTCGATCTCGATTGCGAGAAAGCGGTTGAACTTTTCAGAGCGAATATAAAGAAAAGTGATCAGGACGGCAATCAGGACGAGCGCGATCAGGCCTAACATCGAATACACGAACAGCCGCCGTCGCCGCGGGAACCGGCGCCGCAGGCGCGGCAGATCTTCCATCCTGGCGCTCATCAGTGAATCTCAAATATATAAATAAAACATATGGGACATATAGGACCCATATGAAACCGCAATACTTGTGCCTCGATTTTTTCCTGTATGGCCAATATCCAAATGTGTATGGATGTAAGGCGCCTGTCTCTTCACAATACAGCGCCAAACGCGGGTTCTCCTCAGCGATTGCTGAATAAAGAGCGAGCAGGCGGGTTGTTGAATTCAACACGAAAATAACTGGCCTCATTAGGTTTAGTGCCAGGTCGCGAAGTCTGGGGGGAAGTTAACTGAGGAGCCTCCATTGGTAAAGTACGATAATTGCTGAGTAATAACGCATATGGTTGTGGCCTGCGCTTTGCTATAACAACGGATAGGTTAAACGTAAAACGTAAAGTGAAACATGCCGAAAGGAAAGAGGGAGGCAGTGATTTGAGAAGGAGATTTCGGAGACGAATGATACCTCTCTCTGCCGAAATCGGAGAGGCTGTTTAAGGCGAAAACGGAGGTGATCTGTGTAAGTAACCTCGACAGCCTCTCCGAGAAGAAAAGGCGTAAAAGACGCGCTAAGAGGGAAGCGAAATGAATCATCGAACGGAACATGAAGGTGAATTCGAGGTTGAACATCTGGGTGAGCGCGCAAGCGGCGTCCCATATGAGGGGCATAATGGTGGGAGGCAGCGTGATTCGATTTTTAAACAAATCAGGACTACAGCCGCAGACAAATTACAGGCGGCGGCGCAGACGCTTCATCAGAAGGCTGATAGATCTGGTCAGCAGGCCGAAGTCTCGGCCCTGGGGCATCGAGCTGCCGATTGGCTGGAACGCTCGGCTGACTACGTGAATGAGATGGAGCCGCAGAGATTGAAATCCGACATTGAGAGTCAGGTGCGACGCAATCCAGGACGCAGCCTGCTCATTGCGGGCATAGTCGGGCTGGCGCTCGGCGGTTTACTGCGGAGAAGGTAAGTATATGGCTATTGATAATAGGACCTATGGGGCTTATAGACCCTATGGGTCCTATAAGCCCAATAATCGGTCCTATCCCATGGCGGATATAGGCATCAGACCTGAGCCCTCCAGACATGAGTCCTGGGGAGAGTTGATCGGAGATCTGGCCACTCAATCAGTCGGCCTGGTGCGTGACGAAATCGCGCTCGCGCGGAGGGAATTAGAGCAAAAACTGAAAACGGTTCAGTCAGCGGCGGCAGTCGTCGCAATCGGGGCATTGTTGGCTCTGGTTGCGGCGCTGTCGATATGCGCCGCAGTCATCATTGCGCTGTCTGAATACGTAGGACCCTGGCAGTCCGCCCTTATTGTAGGGTTGATCCTGGGGATGGCTGCCGGGGTCGCTGTTTTATTCGGCGTCAGCAGGTTCAAACGAACAAGCCTTAAACCTGAACAAACGATCGAGACTATCGAGGAGAACAAAGAATGGCTGAAAGAACTGACCTGAGTTCGGCATTCTCCAGGGGCCGGCAGGGGCAGGAGGAGAACCCGGACGCTGAACGCAGCGCGGAAGAGATTCGTCAGGACATCGCCGCCCGGCGCGAATCGATTACGGATACCGTAGACAGGTTAAGTGACCGTTTTCAGCAGACATTAGACTGGAAGGCTTATGTCTCTGAATATCCTCTGGCTGCTCTGGGCGTAGCCGCCGGCCTGGGTTTTCTCGCCACCCGAATCTTCAAGCCCCGTCCATCCGCGAGCAATCGCATCAAGGACGCGCTGGCTGACGGCATTGAAGATCTGGCCGGCCGATTCCATCATCAGCTCAAACACATGGCGCCATATAGATCCGGTTCAGGGTTGGGCGGGACGGTGAAGGCCGCGGTGGCCGGGTTGATTACTAAAGCGGCGACGGATTATCTGCAAAACAAATTCGTCGATCGATTTTCCGGTCATTATGATGAGCCGTATCCCGAACACGAACCGGAATACGGACGCGAATACGAAAAAACCGAACACGAAAAAAGAGGATACGAAAGAAATTCAGAACTCTTCCGTTAAGGAAGAGCTTTATGAGTAGGAGAGCGGCGAGGGGGCGGCGGATAAAAGCGTGTCCTGGCCCGAATTTGGTTTGGGTATTCGCAGCCACGGCGCTCTCCTGCTCGGCCAGTCTGGATTTACTTGCCATTTTAGGGATGCTGGCGCAGTACTGCGCGAAAGTAATGCCAAAGAATTGAGTAATGATTGATCCCCATTGGTTGTCTGCCTCTGGTTAGGCGTGTCAGGCAGCGTTCGATCCGATAGCGCCCTGCATTAGGAGTCCCCTGAACAAAACCGTTAGGAGTCCCCTAAAAGAGGATCGATGACTGCTTAATGCGGTCGTCTGGTTATGTCACACGATTATGAGCGCACAATATCGGTTCAATCTATTCCATGTGTTGGGATTGCTTACGGTGGTGATAGGAGCGATCGTTATCGCCATGGCCTGCCTGGCGATAGCCGGCTGGGTGTTCGGCTTTGGCGTATTCCCGTATTTGAATCAATCCGGAGCGCATCTTGGAATAACTCCCGACGCCGCGCTTTGCTTCATCCTGTGCTGGGTTTCGTTGTGGGTGTTGCGTGAGTCCACAGGGAAGTTCTCTGTGGAGCTGGAGCCGGATGAGCCCCATAAATTTGAAAGCGAGAATGCCGGCGAAGGGGATAAGCCGGAGGAGAAGGGGTCCGTTCATAATCTTGCAGTCAATCTCGCCGCAGGCGCGTTCTCGCGCCGTCTCGCTCAACTCTTCGCATCAGTTGCGGTAGTCATCTCCCTTTCCGTGCTCGCCGGATATTTGTTTGGTCTGGACGTCTGGCCGGCGCAGGCCAGCGGGTGGGCGACGCCTTTAGGCCCGGTCCTGAGCGCCTGGGGGGATTTCAGCGGACATGGAATTCTTACGACACGGATGGCGCCGAGCGCCGCGTTCGCCTTCCTGCTCAACGGGGTCGCGCTGACCATGCTCGACGTCGAAACGCGCGGCGGCGCAAGGCCGGCCCAGCATCTGGGGCTGATAGCGCTGTTCCTGTCGCTGCTCGTTGCGCTCGGCCATGTCTATCAAATCTCACCGCCCCAGAGTTTCATTCTGATCAGGGGATGGCCCCAGATGACGACGCTGATGGCGATAATTTTCGTCGCGCTGTCGATCGGCGTCGTATGCGCGCGTCCGAGAAACGGACTGGTCTCGCTGCTTGGCGCCGCAAACTCCGGTGGTTATATCGCGCGGCGTTTATTGCCGGCGGCGATCGTGATCCCGGTGACCTTCGGCTCCGGCGCGCTCCTCGCCGTTAAGGCCGGCTATTTCGAGGGATCGTTCGGAGTCATGCTGGTCACAATGGCGAGCGCCCTATCCTTCCTGGGGTTGATCTGGCGGAGTAGCGCGCGACTGCGCGACAGAGACGCGGAGCGCGTAATCGCTGAAACAGAACTCAGCAAAGCTTACTCCGATCTTCTAAAACACGTCGGCGAACAGGACGCGGAGCTGAGGCGCGCCAACCAGGATATATGGGCAGAGAGGATCGAACGCGAACGCCTGGCGGAGGAACGCCAGGAAGGACTGGCCGAACGCAGGCGGATCGAGGCGCAATTGCATGACAGCGAAGCCAGGTTCAATATGGTCGTATCTTCCGCCCCGGCCATGATCTGGATCTCGGACGCGGACAAGGTTTGCAATTTCTTCAACAAAGGCTGGCTCGATCATACGGGTCGGGCAGGTCGGGCAGGTCGGGCAGGCCGGACCGGCGAGCCGGCGACATCCATGGCGCAGAACGCGGAGAACGGATGGGCGGAAGACATCCATCCGGATGACGTCCGAGACTGTCTCGAAATTTACCAGAAGGCATTCGATGAACGCCGCGAATTCACCACGGAATACCGGTTGCGGCGTCAGGATGGTCAATATCGTTGGGTCCTCAATAACGGCGCGCCGTTGTTCGATTCAGGCGGGGCAGACGTGGCGGATAAGTCAGAGGGGGCAGAGGGGGCAGAGGGGACAGATCAGGTGTTTGCCGGGTACATAGGCTACTGTCTGGACATTCATGAGCGCAAAGAGCGTGAAAGACTGGTTGAGGAAGAGGCCGAAGAGCTCAGACGCCTGAAGAAGGAATTCCTGGCCACAGTTTCACACGAACTGCGCGCGCCGCTCAACATCATCCAGGGATGGGTGCAAATACTGCGCGACGGCCGCCACCGCCTCAGCCCACACGAAACAGCGCAAGCGCTGGAGAGAATCGAACGAGCCGCCCGCGCGCTGAATTGCATCATCAGCGATTTGCTCGATGTCTCACGCATTAATACGGATAAGCGGTTGATCACGCGCCGCATCAGACTGGCGGCGGTTGTCGAATCTGCGGTCGAGTCGTTGCGCTCCGACGCCGGCGCCAAAGGGATAGACATAAGGCTGAATTTAGACGATCAGGACGCGCAGGTCGCGGGCAATTTCGACCGGCTCCGCCAGATTGTGTGTGAACTGCTTTCGAACGCGATCAAATTCACTCCCGATCGAGGACATGTTCATGTGGCGCTGGAACGCGCGGGCGAGTATGGCCAGATCACGGTCAGCGACACGGGAGTAGGAATCACGCCGAAATTTCTGCCTTTTGTCTTCGACCAGTTCCGCCAGGAAGACGGCTCGAGCACAAGGCCGCAGGGGGGATTGGGGCTCGGACTGTGGAAAGTGCGTGAATTGGCGGAAATGCACGGCGGCAGCGTGAGCGCCCAAAGCCCCGGACCGGATCAGGGCGCGACCTTTGCCCTCAAATTGCCACTTATCTTGCCGCTTATCCGGCCGTTGACCAATAGCGCCGGTGAGACGGATGGGACAGGTGGGACAAGTGGGATGGGCGCCACCGGCCCCTTCTATCGGGCCGCTTCGTTTTATATGCCCCAGTCAGGGTTCGATATGGATCCGTCCGGCCTTATGGATTCGGCGCTGGAACTCCACGGGTTGCGAGTGCTGGCGGTCGATAACGATTCAGACGCGCGGGATTTGATCAAAACAATCCTCACTCAGTACGGCGCCGTCGTGGAAACGGCCAGCTCGACTCGCCAGGCGCTGGCTCTCTTCGAACGGCCTGACGAATGGCAGCCGGAGCTGCTGATCTCAGATATAGAAATGCCCGAGGCTGACGGTTATCAATTGATCCGTAAATTGCGCGAAATGGAGTCGCGCCGCGGCAGCAAGCGGGCGCCGGCCATCGCGCTGACCGCATATGCGCGTACCGAAGACCGTTTGCGCTCGCTTTCAGCCGGATTCCACATGCATGTGGCAAAACCCGTGGAGCCAGTGGAACTGCTCACTATAGTCGCCAGCCTGACCGGCAGGCTGGGCAGGACGCGCAATCCTTACGGAACTGACAACATTTCCGGCAGTAGCGGCGGAGGCTCTTCTGGTTCCGGCTCCGCCGCTCTTTACGAAACTGAGAACATCGCCGGCAGTATGGCCAGAGACATGGCCGGACAAGAAGCGAGATGACTGGAGTTTGTATTCGCAGCCAGCGGGCTTTAACAGGCTGCGGAGCGCCGGGAGCGGTTATCAAAAGAACGCGTCAATAGAACGCCGATGACGTGGATAACGCGGATCATCACGGATAAAACCAAAAAGATCGGCGTTAATCGGTGTCATCCGCGTCATCCGTGTTCTATCAACCCGTTGAATGATTTGATAAACGATCTGCTGCGCAAGTCCCCGACCCCTCAATCACCAAGCCCCGTAATTCTCAAGCGACGCCCCGTTCAGTTTGAGCGCCCCGACGGACGGGCTTTGTTGATCGCCGCCGCGCTTCATTGCGATTTCAAAGGCGGATTCACATTCGATGACGCGACAGTGGTCATGGCGAATCGGCAGGGAAGAACTGCGAAACCTCAAACATAAGTCAGTGGCTTATATGTAGACGCCTTTCCTCGCGGGCGATGCGCGTGTCGTGCGGTCTCACGCTCCATCGGCGCTCGATGAGGACGACGCCGCGCACTATCAGGAGAAATAGAAAACCATGGATAATTCCGGGATCACTATCCTTAACGTGGATGGCAGCGAAATCAGCCTCTACGCCAAAAGCCATATCTTGCGGGAGGCCGGCTATAGAATCATCGAAGCCAGGACCGGCGTCGAGGCGCTGCGGCTGGCGCAGCGCGAATCGCCCCAACTGGTTTTGCTGAGCGCGGACCTTCCTGACTGGAGCGGGTTCGAAGCCCTGGGCAGGATCAGGACCGATGCGACTATCTCTTCACAATCAGCCCCGCCGATGGTCTTGCTGGTTTCGGCGACCTTTGTCGGCTGTGAGAACCGGGCGCGCGCGTTGGAAGAAGGCGCCGACGGGTACCTGCTGGAGCCGGCGTCGCCTGAATTTCTGCTGGCGAATATCAAAATGTTGCTGCGCCGCCTGCCGAGAGCCGTCCAGATCGCGCGCTCGATCGCCGACGAATGGCGGCGCGGACGCGAGTTCATGGGGATCGATGGCGGCGCCGAATTCGCGCTTGTCATCAATTCCGCCGAATCGCTCGACGAGATTTTACAGGTCGCGGCGAGAGAAGCGCGAGAGTTGATCGGAACGCATCAGGCGGTGGTCAGTTTGAATCCGGATGCGCTCGACTCGAATAATCCGGCCGCGACCCGGCAGGAGCCGACCTGCGCCGTGTCGCTTTCAGAGAAATATGCGCAAGAGCCTGTCGGGATAGGTCATTGGCCCGGCGAAACGTGGTTTTCCTCGCTGGTTTGCCGATTGAACCAGACTATGCGGCTGGCGCAATCCGAGTTGGATTGGCGTCTCGACTCCAGGACACAGGAGGCCGATCAGGTCTGTGAAACCCATCAAACCTACATGACCTGGCGGCGCCCGCAGGAACTCGAAGAAATTATGACGCCGCGTGAAGTGGCGATTCTGCGGCGGATGGCCGGCTTGCGCGAGGTCGCCGGCTTGCGCGGAGTGGCGACCCCGCGCGAAATCGCCGGCCTGCGCGAAGCAGCGATGGCGCGCAAGCCACAGTTAATACGCGGGCTGGAGATGCGTGGCTGGCTTGCCGCGCCGCTCGTCACGCGCTCCGGCTTTTGTGGGCGTAATCTGGGATTGATTCAATTATCGGAGAAACTCGACGGCGAATTCACGGAACAGGATGAAGCCGCGCTGGCCCAGCTTGCTCGCATAGTTTCAATCGCCGTCGAAAATCGCCTGCGCCGGCGCCATGAACAGAAGATGCGCGAAGCGGCTGAGCGCGCCGCGCGCGCAAAAGATGAATACATGGCGATGACCTCCTACAAGCTGCGCGCCCAGCTCAACACTCTGCTCGGATGGTCATGGGTTTTGCGGCGGCAGGCCGACAACATGGAAGACGTGGCGCGAGCGGCCGAAATAATTGAACGCGCCGCCCGGACTCAGGCGCAGCTCGTCGAAGACCTTCTGGGAGCGTCGCGTAAAGGCGCCGTGATCTGGAGGGGAGAAGGAGCAACGGAGGACCGCAGGGGCGGAGGGATTACAGGATGGGGAGAGGGAGAGACCGAAGCATGGAACGAAGGGGAGGCGGAAGGACAATGGGAGAAAAAAATAGAGGAATGGAGAGAGGAAGAGGCGCTGGATTTCTCCGTCGTTCCGCCGTTCCGTCATTCCGTCGCGCCGTCGTTCCGTTCCACCGCGCGCCGCTCTTCAGACTCCGCTTCCAGGGGACTGGCCGCCGGCGGAGGGAGCTGACTGGCGTTTGGAGTTCCGGATTCACGCGGTAGCGGCGCCACGTAATCCATTCGATTCATGCCGGAGGGCCCGCCTGAAGGCCAATGAGATTAAGTTCGCGAATAGTGGGCGTAAATCGTAACGGCGGAGCCTTTGGAGGCGCCGTTGCCTGGAACCGCTTTGGTAGTCATCCTGGATCCCACACACTTCGGGGACGAAAGACCCGGTGGGTTCTCTCTGATCATTGTTGAAAAATCGAAGTTGACTACCAAAGCGGTCCCGAACGCCCGCACTCCAAAGGCTGTCGCCAC
>DASUFM010000312.1:0-3270 GCA_036274535.1 Blastocatellia bacterium | reverse complement strand
ATCGGCTTCGCGCAGGACATGGACGCCGACCGGCTGGCCGTCGTAGATGAGAAGGGCGAGCCGATCGGCGAGGATTACACGCTGGCGTTGGCGGCCCGCTACGTCTTGAGCAGGACGCCCGGCCCCGTAGTGACCAATCTCTCAACCACTTCGGCGATGGATGATGTGGCGCGAATGTTCAATTGCCGCCTCCACAGGTCGAAGATCGGCGAGGCCAACGTCACCGAGGTGATGCGGCAAGTAGGCGCGGTGATCGGAGGCGAAGGCAACGGCGGCGTGATTTACCCTCGCATAAATTTCTGCCGCGACAGTCTGGTCGGAATCGCTCTGATCCTGCATTTGCTGGCCGAGTCCGGGAAAACCGTGACGGACATCCTGGGCGACCTGCCGCGTTACAAGATGATCAAAGAGAAGCTGGAATGCCCGTCAAGCAAGATCCCTGAGATTCTGAAGATGGTTCGCGAGGAATACGCAGGCCATCAGATGGATTTGCAGGACGGCGTGAAGATAATGTTTGAAGACGGCTGGCTGCACGTGCGCGGATCGAACACTGAGCCTATCATTCGCCTGGTCGTCGAAGGGCGGGACGAGCCGCGCGCCAGACAGATTCTGGACGGCGTTTTTGAGCGCGTCGCGCGCGTGTTGATGTGATCGGAAGATTTCCCCGCTCCGCCGTGGCGGATTTTATCCGGCTTTTCATTTACAATCATTGACACCCGCGCCAAAGCGGAAGTAAAAATAGGCGCGCTAAAAAAAAGTCGAAATAAAACACTAGATCTGCATTGAATAAATAATAGATTGTCTGAATCGCTGAATATCGGCCAATACCAAATTTGGATGGTTGGTTGTCGGCCGCATATAACCATTGCCGCCTTAATGGAGTAAAAAGGCGTTCCGCCGCATTTTTCTCGCTCGTCGATTTTGATCTGCTCGTTTTTCCTGGACAAACACGACATGAACAAACGCGAAAGGGGATATGTATGTACGGTCAGACAAAAACCGCGTCCACTTCACATGCTCAATCTGCCGGAACAAACAAAGAAAACCTCGTCAATTTTCGCTTCGAAGCAGTCGCGATAGAATTCATCTCGGAAATGAATCACATCGCAAAAGACCCTGCCAATGCCGGGCGAACGTTCCAGGTTACGAAAGATGTTTTTGATCACTTCACTCGGAAACTTCACACGCTTCCAACCCCGCCAGATGTCGTACAAAGTCATTTTTCCCGCGATTTTGCTACCATACGAAGACATATGCGTATGTCGAGGCGGATTGATTGACGCCTAAAAGCGGCGTTATAGAGCGGCGGTAGACGGCATTTTGCCGAATTGCCGCCGCTCTTTTATGCGGGATTGCCGCCGCTGGCCCAGACCACCCACACCATCATATGCAAGTAATCTGGCAGGATTTGCGATATGGTTTGCGACTGTTGTTCAAATCACCGAACTTCGCCGCTGTCGCGGTATTGATCATCGCGCTGGCTATCGGAGCGAATACGGCTATTTTCAGTTTCGTAAATGCGCTGTTATTGCGTCCGCTCGAAGCCGTGACGGACCCGGAATCGCTGGCGCAGATCCTGCAGACAAACGATGACAACGTTTCCGAGTTCCAGTCCTTCCGAGATTGCCTTGATTTCCAGGAACAGAACCGCACTCTCTCGGGCCTGGCAATGCATTGGCGCGCGATCTTGCATCTGAGTTCAGGGCAAGAAGTAGAACGAATCGAAGGCGCTTTAGTGACGGGCGGTTATTTCGAATTGTTGGGAATAAGACCGGCGGCCGGCCGTTTGTTTACGCCCACGGACATTCGAGCCGAAGGAGAAGATTCGATCGTGGTATTGAGTCATAGCCTCTGGCGCACTCGCTTCGGCGCTGCCCCAGGCATAATCGGCGGAACGATCAGGCTGAATGGACTTGGTTACACAGTCATTGGCGTCGCGGCGGAGGGATTCAGGGGTGTTGTAACTGGCGAGCAAGCGGATGTATGGATTCCGGCGACGATGTGGCGGCAAGCCGATCCTCAGATGGCCAGGGGGGCCACGACCTGGAAAGTGGATTGGTTTGCCGAGCGCGACGCGGTCTGGCTGAAAGCCTTCGGGCGATTGAAGCCTGGTGTGACGATGGAACAGGCGCAGGCCGATCTTGCGTACATAGCGCAACGACTGGCCCGGAATTATCCGGAAACCAATCAAAAGGTCGGCGTTCGCCTGGCGCCCGGGCTTGGATTGCCGCCGTCAGTGCGCGATAGCATCAATCAATTCGTTAAAATACCCATTGTCATCGCCGGCATTGTATTGTTGATCGTCTGCGCCAACGTCGCCGCGATGATTTTGGCGAGAGCCGCCGGGCGCCGGAAAGAGATCGGCATCCGATTGGCGATGGGCGCAAGCCGATGGCGGATTGTACGACAACTGCTGACGGAGAGCCTGCTGCTTGCGATTGTCGGTGGCTTGCTGGGGCTATTCTTCGGCAAGTGGCTTGGGGATTGGATTCGGACATCGCTGCCGGAAACTTACCTCAGCGCGCCGCTTAAGTTCGAGCTTGCCCTGGACATGCGCGTGTTTGGATTCACGCTGGCAATCACAGTTTTAACCGGTCTACTGTCCGGCCTGGCCCCGACCTGGCAATCATCGCGGCTGGACTTGATCCCGTTATTAAAAGACGCGCCCGGCCGTAATGGGCAAGCAGGGCGGTTCCGTCTACGCGAACTGCTGGTCGTCACACAAGTGACGTTGTCGATGGCGATGCTCGTCATCGCAGGGTTATGCGTTCGCACTTTGCAAAACGCGCGCGCCATCGACACTGGCTTTGACGCCGACCGCGTTCTGACTGCGCGAATTGATCTGGGCAGGCAGAATTATACCGAAGCGGAGGGACATGTCTTCTACCAGCGTTTGCTCGAACGACTGGAGACGACGCCAGGCGTCGAAGTTGCAGGCCTTGCGCTCAATGCGCCATTATCGGAATTGCAGACTGCCACGCAAATTTTCCCCGAAAGCCTCCCTCCTGAAAGCGCTCGCCCACTGATCAGTTTCAATGTCGTTACGCCGCGTTATATGGAAGCGACTGGAATCCGATTGCTGCTTGGCAGACATTTCTCCGCGCGTGACAATCTACAAGCGCCACGCGTGGCAATCATCAATGAAACTCTCGCGCGCCGGCGCTGGCCTGATGAGAACCCGATCGGCAAACGCTTTCGGTTCGGCATGAACGATCCGGACACGCCCCTGATTGAAATTGTCGGCGTCGCGCGCGGCGCCCAAGTGGCGAA
>DASUFM010000311.1:0-6495 GCA_036274535.1 Blastocatellia bacterium | reverse complement strand
CGTTCGAGCTTCGTATGTAGTTCCAGATTTCTTCGCGCGGTTTGGCGATGACGCGCTCCTTGCCGATCATGGGCGCCACGTCGTTCAATTGGATGTGCGTTTGAACGTATAGCTCTTCGAATCGGTAATGGATTCCCTGATTGGGTTCGCGCGTGTAGACGGCATAGCCTTTCGGATTGTCGCCGGACCATCCGTTGTAATGGATCGTCGAGTGGTGCGGGTTGGCCGCGTCGCTGACATAATGGCCCAGTATGCCCGCGTCGTTGATGATCCGCTGTTCGATCCATTTGCGCTTGTTCGGATTTTGTTCGGCTCGCCAGAGGCGGAATTGGACGCGCAGGCTTTGAAACAGTTCGAGGATTCGGAACGGGACGAAGCCGGCGGCCGTGGGTTTTTTCCCGGCCTTGACCAGTTCGGCCGTGAACTCGTAGCGATTGATGGCGTCGAAGGCGGCGGGCGGAACCAGTTCGAGGTCGATGAAATGATCGGTCGCGTAGGCCGAATCAAAGGCCTTGTCCAGGTCGGCTTCGGCGCGATCGCGCCAGCGGTCCGGATCGGGGTTAAGGTAGCTTAAGCGATCAACCTCCTTGCGGAAAAACTTCGGCATCTGTTCGGGAAGCTTCATCGCCGCCGCGCGTCCCGACAGTTCGTGGCCATCCCGGCCCCAGCCGCGCGCGTCAGAAAAAGGCTTCATCACCACGACGGCGATTGCCATCGGATAAATTAGGAATCTTGCGATCCGTGTTGTATTTTTCATCTCAATCCTGGTCATTTTCCCGGCGGCAGATCCACACTGAATAGCTTTTTGCCGTCGATGTCGCGCAATCCGACAGTCATCGCCTCAGTCTTGCCGTCAATTTTGACCGCGCCGAAAAATTGAAGGCCGTCTTTCGGGGAGCGGTTCGGTTTCACGTCTTTGGGAACTCCGATAAATTTCACATCGGGGCCGAAGGTGTCGTCCATCCCCGTAGGGCCGAAAGTTCCGGCGTTGAGCGGTCCGGCGATGAATTCCCAGAACGGGTCGAAGTCCGTGAACTGCGCTTTGACCGGATTATAATAATGCGCCGCGCAATAATGCACGTCTGTCGTGATCCATACGACGTTTTTGATCTTCTTTTGTTTGATGAACCGCAGCAGTTCAGCCAGCTCGAGCTCGCGTCCGAGCGCCGGGCCGTTACCATTGGCGAAAGCTTCGAAATTGGCCGCGCCGTCTTTGACTATAATGCCGATGGGCATATCGCTTGCGATCACTTTCCATCTGGCTTTTGACGCGAGCAGTCGTTGTTTAATCCACGCCATTTGCGCGCCTCCCAGAAACGCGGTTTCGTCGCTTGCCGCAGTCTGGCGGTTCGGCGTGTTCGGGCCGCGATAACTGCGCTCGTCGAGCATGAAGATGTCGAGCAGGGGGCCGTAGCCGAAAACGCGATAGATTCGCTCGGGATCGGTCGCGTCGAAGCGGATCGGCGTGTAATCGAGGAATGCGCGTTTAGCGCGCGCCGAAAGCAGGTCAACGCTCTTCACCACGTATCGATCATCTTCCAGAATCTGCCCCGGGTACCAGTTGTTGCGCGTTTCGTGGTCGTCCCATTGCGCCATCATCGGGATTTCCGAATTGAAGCGCCGCAGGTTTTCGTCCATCAGGTTGTATCGGTAATTGCCGCGAAATTCTTCGAGCGTCTCGGCGACCTTCGATTTTTCCGGCGTCGTCAGGTTCTTCCAGATCGAGCCGTCGTCGAGTTTGACTTCCGCCTGTATGACGCCGTCGGCGTATATCGCGTCGCCCGAATGGATGAAAAGATCGGGCTGCATGCGCCGCATCGCTTCGTAAATCTTCATTCCGCCGAACTCGGGATTGATTCCCCACCCCTGGCCGCACACGTCGCCGCCCCAGACGAAACTTACATCTCTTTTGGTGTTCGGCGGGGTAAGGAAACTGCCCGCGACGGGTTCGCTGAAGACTTTCGCGTCATCGAGCGATTGAAATGTGACTCGGTAGAAAATCTTTTGACCGGCCGGCAATTCCGTGAGATCAACGCGGGCGGTGAAGTCTGTCGGTTCCAGCGCCGCCGGGCCTGCGACCCGCCGAGCGTTTTGAAAAGATTCCGTAGTCGAATATTCGACGATCATTCGCGCCGCCCTGTCACTGCGGCTCCAGATCATCGCGCGATCAGCGGCGAGGTCGCCGCATTGCGCGCCGAAAGGGATTTGCGGGCGGATTTTGTCGGAAATGATGATCGCCGGAGCCGCGGCTTTCAGCGGGTTCGACCACAACGTCGATAAACCCGTCGTGGCGGCGAGTGAAAGGAAGGCGCGTCGTTTCATAATTGGTGAAATTGAATATTGCCGGCTCTATCCCCGGATGGGCGAAATGTTTTAGCCACGAATGAACACGAATAAACACGAATATTATTTCTGGCCTCGCAGTTTATCCGGTTGTCAGACTCTCGCTTCTATTCGTGAATATTCGTGTTCATTCGTGGCTAAAATTCTTTGTTCTTTATTCTTGCTGCCGCTCCCAGGCTTCAAGTTGCTGCCTTGAACGATTGAGCGTTATACGGTCGCGTCCGATTCTCGCCACCCAATCGGCGGGCAGGCGCATCGGATGTTTCAATATAAAACCGCGCGTGATAATGATTCCGCTCAAGCGCCATTCGGGTTCGCTGAGCAACACCTCATGAATCTCGCCGATTTTGTGTCCGTCGCTCGATTCGACCGGCAGGCCGCGGTTGATGGCGCTTTCGGACGGCGAAAGCAACTGGTCGGTGACGACAACGCCGGGCGCATGGTAAGGGTCCCCGAAAGCGCTGGCGACGAACGGAACGACGTAGTTGATCCAATTGGACGGCTTGATGGCGGATCGCGGATGCCGCGCGCGCTCGTCATCCAATTGATCCAATCTCACATAATGCCGCATCTCGAAGTTGGGCAGCCCCTCCACTTCGTCATCCGCGCGGTCAATCAGAACGCGGTCATGCCCCGATCCGATCACCCAATCGAAGGGCATCAGCAGATGCCTCGGATGAAGCAAACCACCCTGTTTGATCACCAGATGAGTGGCTTCATAGGAATCGCCGTTCAACACTACGCGTTCAACGCGTCCGATATCATGCCCTCGGTTCTCGACTGTGGTTCCGATATTAATTTCGAGCATAATTCGCCTCCTAAACTCTTATTGCTCTATCGGAGGCGAATGTCAAATCAGAAGAGAGACAAGGAGACAAGGAGAAAGGGAGACAAGGAGATTTTGTATCATTACCGCCTGTCTCCGGAGTTCCTCTATCTCTCCTTGTCTCCCTTTCTCCTTGTCTCCTTGTCTCCTTGTCTCCCCTTCTTTCTTTCTCTGTCTTCTTCCTCGTCATCGTCGTCTTCGATGGCGCGGACGAAAGCGCTGCGGACGGGCGCGGGCATGCGCGAATCGGCGCCGCGCACGGACTTCCAGATGATCTCGTTGAATTCGATGTCGGGCGCGGCGTCTTCCTTGCTGAAATCGAGTTGCGCGGAACGCTGAGCTCCGGGAGCGTTCGCCGGGTTTTTCTCGGCCAGATCAATACGCGCATCCAGATGTTTGAACGGCGTCAGGTCGGCTTTATTCGTGAATGAATTGTACATCGGCGTGGCGGCGGCGTCGTATTGGCTCATGGGCGGCAATCCGAGAATCAACTCCATGGTGCGGAGCATTCCGGAAGTCGTGTACATCGTCGAATCGACATAACGCCGCCTGGTGTAAGGGCTGACGACGAAAGCGATCGAGCGGTGCGCGTCGACGTGGTCGGAGCCGTTTTGCGCGTCGTCCTCGACGATGAAGATTGCGGTTTCTTTCCAATACCGTTCACTATGCGAGACGATTTCGACCAGACGTCCGACCGCCAGGTCGTTCTCGGCGACGTGAGCGCGCGGAGTCGGGGCTCCGGGGCGTGTGCCCTGCGTGTGATTGCCGCCGATGCGCACGATTTGAAATTGCGGCAGTTGGCCGTTCTTTTCATACTCGCGGAACTCTTCGAGCCAGGCGTCAATTCGTTTGTTGTCGGGGATGTTCAAATCCCAGGAGGGAAAAGTCCGGCTGAAATGGCCTTCGAGCGCGTTTTCGTTAGTATAGTTCTCGCGTTTTGGCGCCGCGCCGGGGTCGCTTCCGGTATCGCCGCCGCCTCCCGGCTTGCCTTCACGCGTGGAAATGAACTCGCCATAGCTGCGGTAAGTGACTCCGGCCCGCGCGCAATAATCCCAAATGTAGCCGCCGGTAGGCCGCGCGATCTTCTTGCCGCCTTCGTAATCGTAGGTGCGACCGCGGCCGGAATAGTTCGTCGGCCAGGTCTTCTCGGTGTAATCGGTGGCGTAGGCCGCCATAGACCAGTTGTGGCCGTCGGCGGAGACCTCCGCATCGACGTAGAAGTTGTCAAACAGCGTGAATTCGCGCGCGATCGCATGCTGATTGGGCGTCACTTCTTCGCCGAAGATGCACAGGCTCGGGTCGCCGTTGCCTTCTTTCATATCGCCGAGCACCTGGTCGTAAGTGCGATTCTCCTTAACTACGTAGATCACATATTTGATCGGAGACGGGGCGCCGATGCGAACGGGAACTGCGGTCTTCTCTTTCGGCGCCCGCGCGGCTTTCAACATCTCGTCGGTGTAAGGCGAATTGGCGTAAACGCGGCGCGTAAGCCGGGCGAGATTCGTTTTCGCAGGCAGTTTGATAATCGAGACCGTCCCTTTCAGCAGGCTGCCGATGTATTGCTGCGTGCGCCCTTTGTAAGGGTTAGGGCCCTGCGGATTGGCCGCCGAAGCCACGCCTTTGCCGTTCGCGACAAAGATTCGTTTGCCGTCCCTGCTCACTCTCACTGACGTCGGATACCAGCCGGTCGGGATGAAACCTTCGACTTCGCTATTGCCGCGCCTGGCCACGTCGACGACGGCGACGTCATTGTTGTCGGCGTTGGCGATGTAGAGCGTCTTTTCATCGGGCGATAGCGCGACGGCGTTGGGCGTGCTGCCGATGGGCGATTTAGGATGCAGCGCGGTCGAGATGGCTTCGATCTCCTTCATTTGCGCGGTGTCGATGACCGAAACCGTGTTGCTGTTGGCGTTGGCGACGTAAAGAGTTTTCCCGTCGCGCGTCAACTCCAGATCGTTCGGATGGTCGCCGGCCGGAATATTGTTGACGACCTGATTGCTGGTGGAATCAATTACGGCGACGCTGCGGCCGCCCCAATTGCTTACATAAACGCGGCCGCCGTCCCGGGAGATTTCGCAATCGTAGGGATATTCGCCGACCGCGATCTTTGTGATCACCTGGCGGGTCGCCAGATCGACGACGGCGACTTTGTTCGTCAGGTTTTCGGCCACGTACAACCGCCTGCCGTCCGGCGTCACGGCGATGCCTGCGGGAAAGGCGAATTCGCCGAGGCCTTTGCGGCGGGCTTCAGCGCGCTCTCTGTCGTTGAGCTTGTGATAATCGGCGCCCCCCAGAATGATCCTGCCCGACAACGCGGCTTTCCCCCCGGCGAAATCGAAGACCATCACCTCGTTATCATCGCCGCCCGAAACGAAGAACCGCTTGCCGTCAGGCGCAAAGGCCAGGCCGAGCCAGGATTTCTTCACGCTCACGGTCTGGACGCTCAGGCCCGTTTGCAAGTCAATCACTTCAATCGTCTGGTCGCCATTGCCGTTGGTCGTCACGAGCAGGTAGCGCCCGTCATTGCTCAGAACCATGTTGAGCGGAAGATCGCTTACGGGAACCTGAGCGCCTTCGGGCGTCAGCGTCCATCCGTTGGGCAGCAGCGTGCCCGCGGCGGTCTTCCCCGGAACCTTGCGCGCCGGGTTTTGCGCAATCGCGAAATTGAACAGTATAAGGCAGGCCAGGCAGACGGCGGCTTTCGAGAATTGATTGGACATGGACTCTCCTATGGGACAGACAGGGCAAATAGGACCTATAAGACAGATTGGACCTGTTTGTCCTATCTGTCTTATAGCTTCTATTCTATTTTATAGATGTCAGGTTTTAGTTATAGTCAGCGCGCTATTGAAACCAGCGCGGGCGCGGCGGTCTCTTCTTCATAATCTGAGACCGCCATATCGAGTTCAGCCGCGACGTCGCCGACGGCTTCCGACAGTGATTTGAAATTGAAGAGGTTGTGATCGAGCAGATGCGTGTTCACGACGTTGCCCACGGCCGCGAGCATCGACTGGCGGATGTGTGGGATCTCTTTCTGCAATTCGTCAATCAGCCGTTTGACGCGTTTGCGCTTCAAATTCTCCTGCGAGCCGCAGAGGTTGCAGGGAATGATCGGGAAATCCTGCATCGACGCGTATTCGGTAATCTGTTTCTCCCAGATGTAGGCCATCGGGCGAATCACGGTATTGCGCCCGTCATCCGAACGCAACACCGGCGGCATGGCTTTCATCGTGCCGATATAAAACAGATTGAGAAGGAATGTTTGCAGGATGTCGTCAGCGTGATGTCCGAGCGCAATTTTGTCGCAGCCTTCCTCGACCGCCACG
>DASUFM010000310.1:0-5428 GCA_036274535.1 Blastocatellia bacterium | reverse complement strand
CCCGGTCGCCTCATAATAATTATGCGTTGGTCACAATATTTCATTCCCACTTTGCGCGAAGACCCGGCCGATGCCGAGGTCGTCAGCCATAAACTGCTTCTGCGAGCCGGATTGGTTCGCCAGCTCGGGGCCGGCATCTATTCTTATCTGCCGCTGGCTCAGCGCGCGATCCTGAAAATCAGCGAGATCATTCGCCAGGAGATGAACGCCATCGGCGGGCAGGAGTTCTACCTGCCCGCGCTCCATCCGGCTGAAATCTGGAAGGAGTCCGGGCGCTGGACAGTGATGGGCGACAACATGTTTCGCCTGAAAGACCGCAAAGGCGCCGATCTCTGCCTGGGCATGACTCACGAAGAGATTTTCGCCGACATCGCGCGCAATGAGCTTCGCTCCTACAAACAGCTGCCGCAGGTCTGGTATCAGATTCAGACCAAATTCCGCGACGAACCGCGGCCGAAATCGGGACTGCTTCGCGTGCGGCAGTTCACGATGAAAGACGCTTACACCTTCGACATCGATTTCGCGGGACTCGACAAAGCCTTTGAAGATCAGCGCCGCGCCTATTGCCGCGTCTATGATCGCTGCGGACTGGAATACGTCATAGTCGAGGCCGATACCGGGGCCATGGGAGGCTCGGCGTCGAACGAGTTCATGGTCTACACCAACGCCGGCGAGGACATGGTCGCGAGCTGCCCGAAGTGTGGTTACGCCGCCAACACCGAAAAAGCGCAATCGCGCATCTCTGCGATCGTTGACGAGAATCCCGGCGCGCCGGTCGAGAAGTTCCCGACTCCGGGCGTTCGCACCATAGAGGACCTGGTTACGTTCCCCGGCGGGGCGGCGGCCGAACGCCAGATCAAGACGCTGGTCTACGTGGCCGTTTCGGAGAAGGGAAGACAGGAGTCGACGCAGGTCGTCCTGGCGCTGCTGCGCGGCGATCATCCGCTCAACGACGCCAAGTTCGCTTCAGCCGTGGGCGCCGCGTTGCGAGCGGAAGGCGCCGAACTGACGCAATTGCGGCCGGCCCATCCCGAAGAGATTTTCGATGCGATGGGCGCGCAGGCCGGGAGCCTCGGCGCTGTCGGCATTACCAAACACAAGATCTTCGTCGATTACGCGCTGCAGGAGCGCGCCAATATGACCACCGGAGCGAACGTTGACGAACATCACCTGCGCGGCGTCAACATCTCCCGCGATATCAGGAACGCGCGGTGGGTCGACCTGCGAACAGTGGCTGAAGGCGAAGGCTGCCCGAAATGCGACGGCGTCCTGCGCGTCGCGAAAGCTCTGGAAGTCGGTCACATCTTCAAACTCGGGACGAAATACAGCGTCTCGATGGGCGCGACAGTGCTCAACGCCAACGGCAAGGAGGTCCCGATCGTAATGGGCAGCTACGGCATCGGCGTAGAGCGCATTCTGGCGGCGGCTATAGAACTGCGCCATGACGAGGCCGGCATTATTTTTCCAATCACTATCGCGCCATTCCAGATCGTGGTCGCGCCGCTCAACGTCAAGGACGCCGAGTTAAAAGCCACGGCGGAGCGCATCTACGAAGAACTGAACAGCGCGGGCGTCGAAGTTCTGTTTGACGACCGCGACGAGCGCGCCGGCGTGAAATTGAACGACGCCGATCTGATCGGCGTCCCGTTCCAGATCAGGATCGGGCCGAAGAAACTGAAAGAAGGCAAGGTCGAATTTTACGACCGGGCTACCAAAACGGCGGAAGACGTGGCGGTAAATGACGCAGTGAGGATAGCGAAAGCGCGTATTGATGAGGCGTTGCGGAAGTTGAATGAGCGGTGACAGACCGGTAGAATTTCCCTTATTGTTTGAATGGCTGAAAAAGCTACGGGAATATTTTTCGGCGCAGATTCAATTACCGCTGACTTTGATTACCGCCGCGCCTCTCACAGCGTCGTGCTTCAACGCGTTCAACGCCGCGTTGGCTTCAGCCAGATCGAAAATCTGTGTTTGTGGTTTGATAGGAATCTCGGCCGCCACGCGCAGGAAATCCAGCCCGTCCTGCCGTGTGTTGTTCGCTACGCTGCGGACGACGCGTTCGTGGTAGAGCAGTTGGTAATCAATCGGCGGAATCGGGCTCATATGAATCCCGCCGAGCGCTATGCAGCCGCCCTTCTTCAATACTTTCAAAGCCGAAATCACCAGTTCGCCGGCGGGGGCGAAGATGATCACGCTGTCGAGTCTGACTGAAGGATCGTCGTCGCCGCCGCCCGCCCATGCCGCTCCAAGGTCGAGAGCGAGCCGCCGATGCCGCGGGTCGCGGGTGAAAGCATAAACGTCCACGCCCCAATATCGCGCGACCTGAATCGAGATGTGCGCGGCTGCGCCGAATCCGTAAATGCCAAGCCGCTTGCCATGAGAAGGCCCGGCAATGCCAGACAGTCGCAGCGAGCGGAAGCCTATGATGCCCGCGCAGAGCAGCGGCGCGGCCTCTTCGTCGCTGAAGGTTTCGGGAATCGGATAGACGAAATCAGCCGGCGCCACGGCGTATTCGGCGTAACCGCCGTTGACCAGCCATCCGGTGAAAGTCGCGTTCTCGCAAAGGTTCTCTTTGCCTTCGCGGCAGTATTCGCACACTCCGCAAGTCTGATGCAGCCACGGAATGCCAACGCGGTCGCCGATCCCGGGCGTCGTCACGCCAGCCCCGACCTGCTCGACGCGCCCTATGACCTGATGGCCGGGAATGATCGGCAGAACCTGTCGCGGCAACTCGCCTTCGATGACGTGCAGGTCTGTGCGGCAGACGCCGCAGACGCTGACTTTGACCAGGACCTGATCCGCGCCCGGCTCTGGACGCGGCGCTTCGGTAAATTCGAGCGGGTTCTGTTCGATAGGCGCGATGGAGCGCAGCAGACAAGCTTTCATATTCACCTCACAAACCCTTCAGGGATTTATGAACAGTTCATGGCTCCCTGATGTCCACCATGATACAGGAAATCCATGCGGTCCGTTGGAAGGCTTATAGTTCTTTATCAACGGCGGGCGCATCGCTATTTCCTCCGGCTTTTCTTCGCTCCAGACTCGACGATCGAGAAATCCACCAGATGCCGGTCCACGTTCACACGGGCAACGCGCACGCGGATGCGGTCTCCCAGTCGAAACCGCCGTCCCAGGTCGCGTCCTACCAGCATGCGCCTGCGGTCGTCATATTTATAGAAGTCATCAAACAGCGCGCCAACCGGCACGAGGCCTTCGATAAAAAAGTCATCCAGTTCGACGAAGAAGCCGAACTCCCGCACGTTGACGATCATCCCGTCGAACTCTTCGCCCATGCGTTCCGCCATGAAGACGGCTTTGCGCCACTCGTCAACTTCATTTTCCGCGGCGTCCGCGGCTCGTTCGCGATCGCTGGATTCTTCGGCGATCAGTTCCAATTCGCCGAACGGAATCGGCGCCAGGGAACTGCGGGGCTGTTTTTTTGCTTTGGCGGTTTTATCCATTTTGCCCAACCCGGCTGGCCCGGCCGGCGTCGATCCTGGCGCCGCGGCGGTTGAGTCGCCAAGCGACGGCGAGATTTTCAACAGAGCGCGCAGGATTCGGTGAACGATCAGATCCGGGTAGCGGCGGATGGGGGAAGTGAAGTGTGTGTAGACCGGCGCCGCCAATCCGAAATGGCCCGGATTTTGCGCCGAGTATCGCGCGCGCTGCAGCGAACGCAGCATCGCGTAGGCCAGCACCCGCTCTTCAGGCTTGCCCGCCAATTGATGCGACAGCCGCTGGTAATCTTTCGAACCCACGCCTTCAACAGGGAAGCTGTAACCGTATGCGCGGGCCAGTTCGGCGAATTCGATCACGCGCTGCGGCTGCGGCTCTTCGTGAATGCGGTAAAGCGAGGGGACTCGCAAACGCTGCATGTGGCCGGCCACGGTCTCGTTCGCCAGCAGCATGAATTCTTCAATAATACGATGCGCGATGTTGCGGTCGGCGCGCAGCACGCCGGCCACCCTCCCTTCATCGTCGAACTCGAAGATCGATTCCGGCAGGTTGAAGTCGATCGCGCCGCGGCGCTCGCGCATCTTGATCAGGACGCGCGCGAGTTCCTCCATGGTTTTAAAAAGGCCGCTCAAATCGGCGTAGCGCATGGCGAGTTGCGGATCGGCATGCGTGAGCAGTTTGTTGACGTCGGTGTAAGTCATCCGCTCGTCGCTGCGAATGACCGTCTCGCGTAGTTTGTAATCCACCACGCGCCCGCGCTTATCCACCTCCATCAACGCCGACATGGTCAAACGGTCGACCTTCGGATTGAGCGAGCAGACGCCGTTCGACAGCCGCTCGGGCAGCATGGGGATCGCGCGCTCCGGGAAATACACCGACGTGCCCCGCAACCGCGCCTCGCCGTCGAGCGGCGCGCCTTCGCGCACGTAAAAACTCACGTCGGCGATGTGAACGCCGAGCAGATAATTGCCGTTGTCCAGCCGCTTCAAACTTATCGCGTCATCGAAATCGCGCGCGGTCTCGCCGTCAATCGTCACCGTCGGCTCGCCGCGCAAATCCAACCGCCCGGCCGTCTGGTCCTCGGTGACGACCGGCGAAACCGCTTCGGATTCTTCGATTACTTCATCCGGGAAGACGTGCGGCAGGTCGTGTTTGTGGATCACGATCTGAATGTCCATCCCGGGCTCGGCGCTCGAAGCGCCCAGCCGTTCGATGATTCGCCCCGCAGGGTTTTGGCGCGCGACGGGATATTTCGTAATCTCGACGAGCACAATCCACCCGTCTTTGAGATCGGCAGGCGCCTTGCCTTCGAGATCTATGTCGAATTGGAATTTTTCGTCCATCGATTCGACCCACGACTGGCGGAAGCCGTGGAACAGCCGGCCGATGATCCGCAATCGGCCGCGCCGCAAAATCATCTCGACTCTGCCATATCGCTCGCGCTGTCGCGTCGAGACGGCGGCGAGAACCAGGTCGCCGTCGAACGCGCCGTTCAAATCTTCGGGTTCGACGCGGATGCGCCCGCGAACGCGCTGCCCGGGATGTTGGACGTCATCCGGGATGAAATTGATCATTTTCCGGCGGCGCTGGCGGATCACGCCGATCATCGCTTTATCGGAGCCGGAGAGCCGGAAATTCTGGCCGTAGCGGCGCAGCAGCCCCGCGCCCTGCAATCGGTTGAGCAACTCCTTGATCGATTTTTGCCCCCCGCGATCGAGTTCCAGCAATTCAGCCAGATCGCTCGCGGACAATCCTTCGGGCGCGCGCCTCAACTCTTCGATGACGGCGTCGACCATCATGGCGTCTGTTTCTTTGCGCTGTTTTCGACTACTCATAAGCGAAGAATAGCGGATTGGAGTGACGTAGTTATGCGTGGGCCTCTTGAGACGCGAGAACTTTAACTTCACTCTCAAGTCGCCCTGCCAATCTGTCCTTTTCGATCGCCAGATCGTAGGAGGATTGCAGATTTAAC
>DASUFM010000309.1:0-5078 GCA_036274535.1 Blastocatellia bacterium | reverse complement strand
TATGTCGAGAAGAACTATCGGCTGCTGCCCGGCCGCGCCAATCGCGCCATGGCCGGACTTTCGATGGGAGGCTCCCAGACGCTCAACATCGCCATTCCCAATCTGGAAAAGTTCTCCTACGTGGGCGTGTTCAGCTCCGGCCTGATCAGCGCCTTCAATCGTCCGGCTCCGGGTTCGCCGCCGCCGAGCGGCCCGCCGCAGATGTCTCCCGCCGGCGAGGCCTGGGAGAAACAGCATCAGGCCAAACTCGACAACGCCGAGTTGAAGAAGGGGCTGAAACTGTTCTGGTTCAGCACTGGCAAGGAAGATTTCCTGCTCAACATCACCAGAGGCTCCGTGGATCTGTTCAAGAAACACGGTTTCAATCCGGTTTATGCTGAAAGCCCGGGCGGGCACACATGGATCAATTGGCGCAATTATCTGAACGAATTCGCGCCGCGGTTATTTCAGTAATCGCTCGTAGTCATTCGAAAAGGCCGAGAGCCGCCAGGCGCTTTCAAGGGCTGAAGGAGTATTCATGGGAGAAATTGTAGCCGCGATGGCCACCTGCCACGCGCCGCAGTTATTCACTTATCCTCCGGATGAGGACCCGGCTCAGCTGGACGCATCCATCGCCGCGATGCGCGAGTTGGGGAAGATTCTGGATGAGACGAAGCCGGACGTGATCGTCTTCATCGGCAGCGATCATCTGGAGACATTCTCAATCGAATGCGTGCCGACGTTCGCGATTCTCGCCGGGAGCAGGGCCATGGCGGAATTCGCCGGGCGGAGTTACGACCTGCCGGTTCATCGCGAGATGGCGGAGGACTTTCTTTATAAGCTGATCGCCGCGGATTTCGACATCGCCTATTCGGAAGACGCAATGCTCGGACACACATTCGCCGTGCCCTTCGAATACCTGATCGGAGGGCGCGACATCCCGGTCATCCCTGTCCACATCAACGTTTACATGCCGCCGTTGCCGAGTACGAAACGCTGCCGCGCTCTCGGACGAAAGATCGCGGAGATAATCGGGTCGAGGCCGGAACGCGTGGCGATCATCGCCAGCGGCGGGATGTCGCACTATCCGGGCACATGGAAATATCCGCAGCCCGAATTCGATTTCGATAAATGGATGATCGCCGAATTGGAGCGGGGGAACGCCGACGCGCTTTTCGAACTGACCGCCGAACAACTCGACGAAGTCGGCAACACGGAGTTGTTGCCATGGGCCCTTATGTTCGGCGCGATCGGCGATGTCCCGGGAGAACTCATACAGTACACGCCTACGTGGCATCACGGCCACGCGATGATGCGGTTCCTACCGGCGAGGCCGAAAGCCGCCAAAGCCGAAGCGCCGCCGAAATATCAATTCAAAAATCAGGGCTTCGAGTTTTACAAACACCCGCCCGCCTCCGCGTACAAGCTGAACAAGATGCTGTTCGAGGTGCGGACCGATTCCAATATGCGAATTCGATTGTTGAACGACTTCGATGAAGTCGCGGCTGAGTGGGGACTGAACGAACTGGAGAAAGAAGCGACGCGCGCCATCGCCATGGTGGGACAGGCGAAAAAGATCAGTGACAACGCCGCGGTATTGATCGCCGCCGGCGCCCATCCGCTCCAGGCCCTGATGACGCTTCACAATGTTCACAGCGAATTCCGAAAACTTCAACGAAAGAAAGAGGAGAAATAACCTGGGAGCGCAGGCATCCTTGCCTGCGTCCTATCGCGCCTTGTGGCGTTGCCCGCAGGCAATGACGCCTGCGCTCCCGGAAAGAGGAGAAACGATGAGTCGTTTGAAAGATCGTGTTGCGGTCGTTTCGGGCGCGGCCACTGGGATCGGCCGCGCGGCGGCGATTCGTCTGGCCGCCGAAGGCGCGAAAATTGAAATTCTGGACATCAAGAACGCCTCCGAAGTCTGCGAAGAGATTCGCGCCGCCGGGGGCGACGCGCATTCATCCATCTGCGATGTGACGAATGAAGGGCAGATCGCCGAAGCCGTAAAAGGCGTCGAGCAGCGTCACGGGCGCGTGGACATCCTGGTCAACAACGCCGGCATCCTGTCGGGCCGCACGCCGTGGCACCAGCTCACTTACGACGAGATCAACCGCTTCGTGCAGATCAATTACATCGGTTATTTCCTGGTCTCGAAAGCCGTCTATCCGCTGCTCAGGAAAAGCCAGTGCGGGCGCGTCATCAACGTGGCTTCGCGAACATATTTTCTGGCCAATCCGGGGCAGATGGCCTACGTCGCGGCGAAGGGCGCGGTGATGGGTTTTACGCGCGTGCTCGCCAAAGAACTCGGCGACGACAACATCACGGTCAACGCCGTCGCCCCCGGCATGATCGCCACCGAAGGCACGATGGCTCATTCGAACGAAGAGGCCTTCAACCGCGTCATGCAGAATCAGGCGATCAAGAAGCGGGGCAGGCCGGAACACCTGGCGGCGTTGATCGCTTTTCTCGCCAGCGACGACGCCGAATTGATCACCGGGCAAATGATTCTTTGTGACGGCGGAGGGTACCTGCATTGAAACGCCACGGCGGATCATGAAATGAGGAAGGAGGTTCATTTTTCATTTGCCAATTGCCATTTGCCATTTGCGGCGCCCCGGAAATCGCTCACATTCATCGAGCATTCACCTGGGCCGGCTTAGGGAAGTACAACCGCCGAATATCAAATGACAGATGGAAAATCCCTTCCGAGTCCATTTTGACAGGAGCGACATTATGATCAACAAAAAAGGTTTTGTACTTGCGACTATGATGGCGCTGTTTGCGAGCGTGATCGCGCTGGGACAGACCACCACCGCGACGCTCTCAGGCGTTGTCAAGGACGCGTCCGGCGCTCTCGTTCCCGATGTGAAGGTCACCGCAAGGAATGCGGATACGGGGGCGACGCGCGACGCCAGGACGGACAGCGACGGGCGCTACAGTCTGACGAATCTGGGGCCCGGTCAATATGAGGTTCGCGCCGAGCGCGCCGGGTTCAAGACGGCGGCGCAAAGCGGCGTGATCCTGACCGTCGGCGGCGCGACGGTTCTGGACATGACCATTCAGATCGGAGAGGTGTCTGAAGTGGTAGAGGTCAAACAGGAGGAACCGCTGATCGAGCCTACCAAGGCGGAGGTGAGTCGCGTAGTCAATGAGCGAACCATCGAATCGCTCCCGATTATCGGGCGTAACTTCGTGGACTTCGCCAAACTCGCCAGCGGCGTCGCGCCGGGGCGCGAGAACACCGGCGGCGGCGCCTTCAAGGAGCCGGACGTCGGGGTGGGATCGTCGGCGGCGCCGAGGCTGACTTTCGGCGGCCAATCCGAACTGAGCACGCTGATTCTGGTGGACGGCGCTGATAATATTCAGACCGTCACCGGGCTGCCGCGCGTGACTCCGTCGCAGGAAGCCGTGCGGGAATTTCGCGTACTCAACTCCTCCTTCCTGGCCGAATACGGCCGCGCGCTCGGCGGCTTCGTCAATATCGTCACGAAGTCGGGAAAGAATCGCTATAACGGTTCGGCCTATTACTTCGGGCTGAACGATGAGCTCAACGCGCAGCCTATTCTGACGCCTAATCCCGCGCTGCGACAGAACCAGTACGGCGCGACGATAGGCGGGCCACTCAGGAAAGACAAGACCTTCTTCTTCGGAAGCTATGAAGGGCAGCGCCGCTCCGAGTCCAATAAGTTCTCGTCGGTAATTATCAACAACCTCGCCGCGATCAACGTCACCAAACAATTCTTCGGGCTGGCGCCTGAAAGCACCGATGTGGAGCGCGCGAACGACTACGACGGTTTTCTCGCCAAGCTCGATCACAAGATCGCCAACAGCAACGACCTTTCGATTCGCTACAACTATCTGGATTCGTCCACTAAAAACTTTCTTGGCGGAGGCGGGCGCGCCTCAGCCGCTTCGTCGACGAGAAGGAATAACAAGGTTATCGATCAGGCTCTGGTGGCCAGCGACACGGCGCTGCTGGGAAGTAAGGTGGTCAACGAAGCCCGCTTCCAATGGGCTCGCCGGAACTTCGATTACCCGTCGGCGGTCAAGGAGCCCGACCTCGAGATCTCCAACCTGATCATCACAGGCAAGACCACATCGGATATGGACTTCTATGGCGAAACGCGGCAGCAGTTGTCAGACAACCTCAGTGTGGTTTTGGGGGGACACGCGTTGAAATTCGGAGGGGACTTCAATCGCATTCGCGACAGGACCCAATTGGATCTTTTCTTCCCGGCGCGGATCATCTTTCCCAGCCTGCCCGCTTTTTTGGCGCCATCACCGGCGCCAGTGGTGTTCTGGTGGGGATTGGCCAACGGAACGACTACGCGCGCGGCGCTTCCAATCCCCTTCGCTCAAGCCGTTCCCCGCGACATCCAAAACCTCACCACAACCACCGTAAACCATAATTCATATGGTTTCTTTGGCCAGGATGAGTGGAAAGTGACCCCCAAGTTAACGCTCACGCTGGGTCTGCGTTATGACTTCGAGACTTATCCTGAGCTGTATACGCCGCGCAGGGACATGAACAATGTTCAGCCGCGCGTGGGCATAGCGTACGCCTTCAACACTGGCACGGTCTTACGCGCCGGCTTCGGGATTTTCAATGACCGCCAATTCGCCAGCATCGGGCAACAGATCGCCGTTGTCCAGTTGGGCAGCGCGGGCGATCAGCCGAACGCCAGCGTAGTCTTCCCCGGGGTATCTCCAGTGAGGGGACTGTTCATTCAGCCGACCGTCGGCGGCCCGGTGGCGGCCACGTCCACCACATGTCGTCCCGGAGGCCCGACGATCACGACGACGAGCATGGCGCAACTCGCCACATGTATTTTCACTACTACAGGGCGGGTTCCGGCAGCGCCGATGGTCGGCGGCCTTATCAACCCCGGCTTCAGGGACAATATGAGTGGATTGCTGCGCACTCCCTATTCCGAACAGGCCAGCCTCGAAATCTCGCATGAGCTGGGTGGAGGCGTCGCGATCACCGCGGGCTATCTATACGTGCATGGACTGAAACTCGCGGCGCACACGGGTCTTCTCAATGGCGTGCAGACCGGGACGCTGCCTTCAGGCAAGCCCATTTTCGCCAGACCTGCCGG
>DASUFM010000308.1:0-3286 GCA_036274535.1 Blastocatellia bacterium | reverse complement strand
TAATGCCCTTCTTTCTTAGCCGCCAGATCGGCGATCGCGCCGACGCTCTCAATGGCGGCCAGAACTTCTCTACGTTTTGTGTTCTCTTGTGGCATATACCCTACCGGGGAAGTTTACAATAACTAGTGTGATTAAAGTGGGAACGATCGGCAGCTATGGGCCATTTTCAGAGACTCATGGCGCTTTAGTCAACCGATTAATCGGCTTCGTCAATTTAATTCTGGTCATGGGCGGATAGAACTGGATTCAGGCCCATGCCGCTCGACAATTTTCCGGCCTTTCAGGTCGTTTTCCGTCAGAGTTGATCACGGCTTACGGTATTAAGCTGGCGTTTCGGCGCCGGATTTCATTATAAATCGGGCCACACAGATTGGTACACCGAGTCAGTACCGCGACCGGTAGGGGGCGTGAACCAGGCATCTGCGACGCTCGCTACCGCTCGCGGTACTGACCCAATCTCGCATGGTCTGATTTATATGTGTACAGTATTGAGACTGGCGCCGATAAGCGTTGGAGGAACATGGGGTGATTTCCGGGCCTGACCGATTTCAAATCTCAAATGACAATTCGCTTTTATCACTCCCGCGCGAGAATACTCCACTCATAGCCGCTAGGCTTGAGTGGAGATGAATCGCGCAAATTTTCGATTCCAATTTCTCTGATTGTGCTAAGATTACCGCAACATACGTTAATACGAATGGACTTGCTCGACCGGTAGAATGAACCGTCGAGGTCATCCATTGCGGCTCTTTGAAACTCTAGCTAACGCGTTGTGGAAGGAAGTCTTCCACGTAAAAGTTAGAACGCTGAAGTAGAGAAACAAGTCGGTGGTCTTAAGATACCACCATCAGGGCCGGGCAGGCCCTTAGGGGAGCAGGCGAGGATTCGCTTGCGATGAACCTGGAACCTACCAGGCGGCAGACCTGGAATCTCCATCTACAACGCGCAAGCGTTTAGATGGAGTGGATGTCAAGTTCATTGATGTTCAAAAAATCCGCAATCCGCAATCCGCAATCCGCAATCCCTGATTCTCTTTCCAATCCGCGCCGTTGCAGTTATCCTGAAGCCGGCGCATACCATGATCTTCGTCACCGACGCAGTGAGGATTTTTACCGCATGTTCAAATTACTGAAAGCATGTTTGAAGCCGCTTCTTGTCTTCGCCGCGATCACGATTTGTTCGGCGTTCATGTCGTCAGTGGTTTTGGCTCAGGACGACCCGAACGCGCAGTACATTTTGATCCAATCAGGCGAGCTTGCCGGGCAGGTTCGCGAGATCGAAGTCCCGGTCGAGGTCGGCGTTTGGAAGTTGCAGTTCAACCTTCAATTCACGGGCGACGTCAACTGGACGATCATCACGCCTTCCGACCGGCCGCTGGCCCGGGACATGCCGAACCTCGCGGTTAGCAGCGGCAAGGAAGGCAATACGGAGAAACGCTCGACGCTGCTGTGGGATCCGAGACCGGGCAAATGGAAGATTCGTCTGTCCGGGAACGGCGGATTTACGACCTCGGTCACGACGCAGGGCGAGCTTCACGTCTGCTGCATTCAGTTTTTCGGGCGCGCCGGGGTCTTTTCGATGGACAGGTATCAACCGGTTCGCGGCGCGCGCCAGCATGCGCAAATTCACACGTCGAGTTACAACATCGATACGATCGAATTCCGGCTGATTGACGAGCAGGGCAAATTAATCGCCCCGATCAAGTTCCGGCAAAGCGATTATTCAATTCCGTACAACTTTACGCTGCTCCTGGACACGCCGGATCGGCCCTTCCGCGTCGCGGCGCGCGGACGCGACACGAGCGGAAAGAGATTTCAACGCGTGATCGGATGGCTGATCAGGCCCCAGGCCTCCGAGGCGCCGATTGCCGGGGCGGTCGCCGGCTCCAGCCCGCGGACGGAAGGCGCGCAGGCCCAGGAAGAAAATCAGGCCCAGGGCTGGGCGCCGCAGGAATGGAACCAGAACGTCGTCGAAGGCGAATACAAGGTCATCCGCGCCCAGATCCTGAGCTGGAGCGACGAGCCTCTGCTCAGTGAAAAGGGCAATCCGATAGGCATCCGTCTGAAATACTCTATCCGCTTTCCCGTTGACGGCTCCTATTCGCCATTTCCTTCGCTCTATCCCGACCGGGCAAGTCGCGGATTCACCGGCGCGCTGGGCATGCGCGTTCATAAGGGCTTTGTGGAGCCGGAGCCGGACGGCGCGCAGAAATCCAGTCAATGGCTCTTCGGCGGGAGAGGGACCTTCAAAGCCGGAGTCGTCTATAACTTCTCCGTGGATTTACTCCCGACTTATATCTTTTTCAATGAGCAGAAGGGCTCCTTCTGCATGCAAACGAAACCTTACATACAATCCGGCGGTTCGGCCGGGCCTGCCGGACATCCCGGTTTGCGCGAACGATTCGAGCGTGAAGTCATGAGCGATACCAAAATCCGATACCGCATCTCGATCTCGGGCATAGATCTGGACGGGCAGCCTGTGTTGACCGAGAGGAGTTATGCGCCGAACTCCTGGTATCAGAGCTACCGGCGCGAAGGAGCGGTGGATTGCCAGTAGAGTGAATAAGACAAATAGTACAAATATCCTATATGCCCTGTTTGTCTTATATGTCCCATAGGAGAACTTTATGCCATCAGATCACCCTTTCAAGTTTCCCCAGCCGCCGGCTTTCAACTCTGTCGAGGAGGAGCGATTGCATCGGAAGCGGCGATTGGCCGCGGCTTTTCGTCTTTTCGCCAAATTCGGATTCGATGAGGGCGTCGCGGGGCACATTACCGCGCGCGACCCCGAAAAACAGGATCATTTCTGGGTCAATCCGTTCGGCATGGATTTCAGCCAGATTCGCGTCTCCGACCTGCTTCTGGTCAACCATAAAGGCGAGGTCGTCGAGGGCGAAAACCCGGTCAACGTCGCAGCCTTCGCCATCCACTCATCTGTTCATGCGGCGCGCGCCGATTGCGTGGCCGCCGCCCACGCGCATTCGATCTACGGCAAATCCTGGTCTGCGCTTGGACGCCCTCTGGAGCCGATCACTCAGGACGCCTGCGCTTTCTATGAAGATCATGGCGTTTTTGACGATTACACCGGTGTGGTCTATGACTCGGTCGAAGGCCAGCGCATCGCCGCCGCGCTCGGCCAGTACAAAGCCGTCATCCTGCGCAACCACGGATTGCTGACCGTCGGACGGACGGTCGACGAGGCCGCATGGTGGTTTATCACGATGGAGCGCAGCTGCCATGCGCAATTACTCGCCTCGGCCGCAGGCGAATTGCGGCTGATCGAACAT
>DASUFM010000307.1:0-6425 GCA_036274535.1 Blastocatellia bacterium | reverse complement strand
GTTGCCTGGAACCGCTTTGGTAGTCATCCTGGATCCCACACACTTCGGGGACGAAAGACCCGGTGGGTTCTCTCTGATCATTGTCGAAAAATCGAAGTTGACTACCAAAGCGGTCCCGAACGCCCGCGCTCCAAAGGCTGTCGCCACTTCGGGGCCTTAACTTAACGCCATTGGCCTAAAGGCGGAACTACGAACAGATTTTCCGAGGAGATTATGAAACATATTCTCAACGCTTTACTGCTGCTGCCGCTGTTCCTGACATTCTCACTGGGCGCTCAGACGCCCGCTATTCCAGACACGCCCGCAGGTCGCGTGTTGCGGGCCTGGTTTGACGCCTTCAACAGCGGCGACCGGGAACGGATACAGGCATACATCACAAAATACGACCCTGAGAAGTCCGTTGATTCTGAAGTCAGCTTCCGCAATCAGACTGGCGGCTTCGAATTGCTCGGCATTGATAAGAGCGACCGGCTGTATATTGAATTTCGCGTTAAAGAGAAGGGGAGCCCCGTCAACGCGGTGGGCAGGATCAAAGTAAAGGACGCCGATCCGGCAGTGGTCGTCAGCTTCGGCCTGCGGGCGATCCCTCAGGGGCTGACCGCGGCTGACATGAATATGAAGATCGACGCCGAGACGCGCGCGCGCGTGATTGACGCCGCCGTGGCGAAACTCAACGAATATTACGTGTTCCCGGAGACCGCGAAGAAGATGGCCGAGGCCGTGCAATCGCGGCTGAAAAGCGGCGCTTACGACGCCGTCACCGGCGCCGACGATTTCGCGTCCATACTCACCGAAGACCTGCGGGCAGTGAGCCACGATAAGCACCTGGGCGTGAACTTTTCAGCGCGGGTCTTGCCGAAAATGGAGCCCGGCGCGGACACGGCGCCGGATCCCGCCGAACAGGCGCGATGGAAAGCCAGGCTCCATCGCGACAACTGCGCCTTTGAAAAAGTAGAGCGCCTTCCGCAGAACATCGGTTATCTGAAATTCAACGGTTTCATGGATCCGGAAATTTGCGGCCCGACCGTAGCCGCATCGATGAATTTTCTGGCGCACGTTGATGCCCTCATCATTGATCTACGCGGCAACGGCGGCGGCGATCCGAGGATGGTGGCCCACATCAGCTCGTATCTATTCGCCGAGCCGACGCACTTGAACGATTTATATAACCGCAAAGAGGACAAGACCACAGAGTTCTGGACCTTGAAAGATGTGTCGGGCGCGCGGCTCGCCGATAAACCGGTTTTTGTGTTGACCTCCAAACGGACGTTCTCGGGCGCCGAAGAGTTCGCCTACAATCTGAAGAACCTGAAACGGGGGACGATCGTAGGCGAGGTAACCGGAGGAGGGGCGCACCCGGTTTCAGGCCATCGCATCGACGATCACTTCATCATCGGCGTCCCGGATGCGAGAGCGATCAATCCCATCTCAAAAACCAATTGGGAAGGGACCGGAGTCGAACCCGACGTTAAAGTTCCCGCCAGTGAAGCTCTGGATGTGGCGAAAAAGATGGCGGCGGAGCAAATCAAGAAGGCTCAATAGAGGTCAGTCCCCGCTTTTGGCGGCTCCGTCGCTCTTTACGTTATGTTCCCGTGACATGGCGGAATCGGCCGCGCGCGGCGCATTCGAGTTAGCGGAGCCGTCACTCTTCCCGTTTTGTTCCCGTATCTCACGACCCAGTTCCTTGAGATGACCGAGTGCGGCGGCGGCCTGAGGAGACTCGCGCGGAGTTTTATTCTCGATATCCTTCGCGATCCGCAGGCTGTTTGCCAGAGCCTCGCAGCCGGTCATAACTTCTTCCCACGATTGCGCCTGGGCGATGGCGCCGCAAAGAGTTTGGATGACGAAACGCTTCCCGTTCGGCCCATAGAGCTGCGATTCCGTTTCTTCTGACAGCATGTTCAATTTTTCCACTTCTGATACCGAATCTTCCGAATCCGAGCGTCTGTGGCGTTTCTCGCGGTCCCATACCGGTTGCGTTAACTCCGCCGGCGCCAGGGTACGTCACATATGGAAAAAGCCGGCCGTTGTTCAGCGGACGACTTTTTGAGATTTGGGGAGCCTTTCGGCCCCCCGATTCCGTAGCGTCCTCAGCCATTGGATTTTCCGCCACGAGTTGGAGCGATTATACGATAGAAACAGCCGATCAGAAATCCGTTCCATAATTTGCTCACGCGAAAAAAAAATCTACGGCCTGATCCTTTCTTAATCCTTTTTCCGCGTGCCCTCATGAAGACAGTTAAACGAAGTTCGTAAACCTTGTGTGATGTTTTCCGATTTTTCACCATATTTGGGTGAAAGGAGCTGCCTGAATGAAAAGAAGAATGAATAATGTTCTACTGGTTGCGCTTTTGATGTCGCCGCTGGCCTGCGGTTTTGATTTTTCCACCGCCAGCATCAGCGAAGCGCAACTGGCCAGAGAGGTCAACGAGAAGAAAGAAGCGGTCGATCCGACTACCTCTTTCGATTCGAATGAGAAGGTCATCCACGCCGTCGTCAGATTGGCCAATGCGCCGGACAAGACGAAGGTCAAAGCGCGCTGGATCGCGGTTAAGATTGAAGGAGGTTCCGACAATCAATTGGTCGCCGAGACGAACGTTGAGGCCGGAGGCTCTAACAATGTGGTTGACTTTACCCTGACGCCTTCCGGAACAGGCCTGCCGCCGGGCGATTACAAGGTCGACCTCTACCTGAATCAGCCGGAAGGAAAGGAGTCGCAACCCGCCAGGACGCTCAACTTCTCGATCAAAGCTTCGGGGCCGGAGATCGCTAAAGCCACGATGGCGAAAGGGAGCGACGGCGAATCACCCACGACTGTTTTCGGGGGCGATGCGGAGAAGTTTTACTGTTACGTCCAGATGCGAGGGAAGACCGCCGGCGCAAAAGTCTCCGCGCGCTGGGTTGCTGTCGAGGCTCAGGGAGTGATTCCCAATGTTGAGATTGACAGCAGCCAGGTCGCGCTCGAAGGCGATCAGAACCTGATCAACTTCAGCCTTGGGAGACCCGCTAATGGATGGCCGCCGGGAAAATATCGCGTGGATTTGTATCTGGGCGATTCTCCGGAACCCGTCAGGTCTCTGTCGTTTAATGTCGCTCTTGCCGGAGAAAACGCTACTATGTCACGATAGTCCAGTGAGGTAACATTTTATGCGCATCGCAATATTTGTTGCGCTACTGCTCGCCCTGGCGCCCGGCTCGCCAGATAATTCGACATTCGCGCAATCCTGTAACCCGGCTGTGGTGAATTACATCGTGCGCGACGAAAACGGACGGGTGTTGAGCGAGGCTGAACTCAAAACCGTACACGAACAACTGCCGCAATCCATCGGCTCGGCCCGTACCTCCGTCGGCGAGGTTTCTTTCAAAGACGACGGCAAAACGTATTACTGGCCGGAATCCGCGGACTGGGGGCAGGGCAGGAAAGTGATATCGCTGGGCTTCGCCAATGCGGAAACCTGCGCCATGCCGCTCACGGAAGTTACTTTGACTTACCATAACCGGAAAATGCGGCTCATCTTTAATCTGAATATCACCAGGACCCAACCCGACCGGCGACTGGTGATAGACTCACTCCCCTTTCAGACCGGCGCATTTAAGCTGGATATGAGCGGTTGGTCGCACAGTAGAGATGAGGTCATTCCCGCCGAGAGATGGAAAAAGGTCAATTGACCGATGCGGTTATTCATACCCGATGGCCTCGACGACTCTGAGGTTCACGGCCCTGCGCGCCGGCCACCATGCGGCCAGGAGCGCGATCACGAGGACGATCGGCGACGCGAACAGAATGATCCTTACCGGAAACACGAATGGGATCGTGTACCCTCCGATCATCGCCGCCGCCGTTCGCGTCAGGAAATAGGCGCTGAAGACGCCAGCGATGGCCGCCGTCACAATCCCTATGACGGCGATCACCACGGCTTCGAGCAGGATCATCTTTCGCAACTGGCCGCGCAATCCGCCGATCGCGCGGATCACTCCCAGTTCGCGTTTGCGCTCGGCGGTCGAGATGATCAGCGCGTTGACGATGCCCAGCGCGGCCGTGAAGACCGCGACCAGCATCTGCATGTACATCATCGCGAAAAACTGATCGAGCAGTCTCAAGACCCACGAGCGCCATTCCTCCTGCGTGTAAATAAACGCGCGTTGCTGGCCCTTGAGCGCGCGCTGCAACTCGTTCTTGAACGCGACGCGGTCGACGCCGGGCGCCAGGTTGACGTTGATGATGTCTATTGACGAGTCTTTCCAGTATCGCTTGTACAGGGCGCGGTCCACAAAGATCGAGCCTTTCTCGGAAGTGTAATCTTCGATGACGCCGGCGATGGGACGGTCAAAATCTTCGGTCGGCGTGCGCAGCCTGACGCGATCGCCTGTCCACAGGCCGTAGCGGTTCGCGAAATTGCCGGAGACCAGTACGCCTTCGCCTTTCGTCGCTTTCTCCCGGGCGGACGCGGCGTCGGCGCCTTGAATTTCGAGTCTCGAGCGCGCGAACCATCCGTCGAGATCCAACGCGATGAGGGCCACGGAATCGTCGGCGTAAGGCAGAAAGATGAATCGGACGTTCTCCAGGCGCGTGACGCCGGGCATCTCCGCGATCCTGCCGGCCAACGCTTCGTCGAAATGCCAGGTCCTGGACCGCGCTCCTTCATTCGTGTTGACAACCAGATCGGCGTTGATCGCGTTTTCCATCCACCGCTCAAAGACGTCTTTCTGGCTCTGGACGTAAGCGCCAGTGGCGAAGACGAACATCAACCCGATCATCAGCGCGCCTACCGTCGCCGAAGTCCTGCGCGGCGCCTGTATCATCGAATCCACCGCCAGCGCGCCCTCCGCCCCGAACAGCCTGTCCATCAAAGGCCGCAACGCGCGCGCGGTCAACTCAGATAACTTCGGCAGCGCGGCGACCATGCCCAGAATGATCAGGACCACATAGGAGAATTGAATGTAAAGGCCGGCGCGCAACGGCGCGAAGCGGATCAAGGCCAATCCGGCCGAAACCATCGCGACGCCCGCGATCAATCGCCCAGGCCCCAGCACGGACTCGCGCTGCCTGGCTTCGATGTTGTGCAGGGCCATCGCCGGATCGAGTTGTGACGCGGCGCGCGACGGGGCCCACGCGGCGACGATCGAAGCCGCGACGCCCAGCGCGAATGACAACAACGCGAAGTCCAGGCGAAAGACCGGCGCCTGCCGCGTCGAAACCAATCCGAAGAGCCGGCCGGCGATGGAACTCATTACCATCTCCACGACCACCGAAAGCCCGAACCCGAGCGCGACGCCGAGCGCGCTCCCAATCAATCCCATTACCGCGGCTTCGCCCAGGAACATTCGCTGAATGTTCTTCCGTTCGACGCCGATGGCGCGCAGCGCGCCGATCTCTTTCCAGCGCTGATTGACCGAGATGCTGAAGGTGTTGAAGATGATGAACATCCCCACCAGCAGAGCGATCAGGCTCGTCACGGTCATTCCTATATTCATTCCCTTGACGGCGCTCTCCAACTCCTGCCCGCGCGACGATGGGCGTTCGATCTCCAATCCCGCGGGTAACCGCTCGCGCAACCGCCCCCGCAACTCTTCAACCGTCGTCTCAGGATCATTCATCAGATCGATGCGGTCGAAGTTTTTGCCGCGTCCGAAAACGAACTGCGCGTTGAAGACGTCCATCACCGCGATCTGTCCCCCGAAGACCTCACCCAGCCCCGACGGATTGAAAACGCCTCGGACAGTGAAATCTTTTTTGCCCTGCGAAGTGAACAGGGGCAATTTGTCGCCTTCCTTCAACTTATGTTTGTCGGCGAACACTCGTGAGACGAGGATCGAATCAGGCTGGGCCAGCGCAACCAGCGGATCGCCGATCTCGCCCCCTTCATCGAATTGATACTCCCGCAATTCGCCGTCGCCCAGCATATCGGCGCCGACGATCAGCAGGGCCCCTTCGTCTTCAAACGCCGTATGGGCGACGACCTCTATGGTCGGTTCGGCGATCTTTACCCCCGGCGTATCCTTCACAATCTCCCAGACGCTTTCGGGGAAGCCCGATTCGCCGCCCACTATCTGTAGCGTCGCTTTGCCGGCGACCTTCTCAATCGTCGTCGTCAAAGAATTGATCAATGACACATTGGCTGTGCGCACTGCGAAGAAAACCGCCACGCCGAGCGTGATGCCGAGCAGCGTCAATAGTGTGCGAAGCCGCCGCAGCCGCCATTGTTTCCAGGTGATGTTCGCCAGGGCCGAGATCATCGAGGCTCCTTAGAAAATCAGTTCGTAGTTCCGCCTTCAGGCGGAAGCCTGGGGTAAAGTTAACCCAAGACTGGGATTAAGTTAAGGCCCCGAAGTGGCGACAGCCTTTGGAGTGCGGGCGTTCGGGACCGCTTTGGTAGTCAACTTCGATTTTTCGACAATGATCAGAGAGAACCCACCGGGTCTTT
>DASUFM010000306.1:0-4805 GCA_036274535.1 Blastocatellia bacterium | reverse complement strand
AGACGCGGTGGGCTCTCTATCGATCATTGCCGCAAAACCCGAGGGGACTACCAAAGCGGCGCCAAGCCGCCGCACTCCAAAGGCTGTCGCCATTTTCAATTCCACACCGTCAATTCTGTCCCGTGCGCTCGCCTTGCCCGGTCGTTACGACAGGATTGCCCTGATGATAATTCGGGAACGGAGGACGTTTGTATTGCGGGCGCGGGTTCTTCTTCAATTCTTCGAGCAGATACTCGACGGTTCGTTCGAGCTGCGGGTCACGGCCCTGCCGCCATGCGGCCGGGTCGAATTCGACCTCTATGTCGGGGCCGACTCCGGCGTTCTCGACTTCCCATTCGCCGTTCAATCCATAAACGGCCGCGTCAGGAGCGGTGTGGAAACCGCCGTCCATCAACGGCGGCGGGCGGAACGAAGCGATCAGGCCGCCCCAGGTGCGTTTGCCGACCAGCGGGCCGAGTTTCATCTTGCGGAAAAACCACGGCATCGCGTCGCCGCCCGATCCGGCCATTTCGTTGATGATCATGGCTTTCGGGCCATAGATCGCGCCCGCCGGCACTGGCACTTCCTGACTGCCTTCGCGGAAATGGATCATGCTCAGTTGCTGGCGGCTGAAAAGCTGCACTACATAGTCGGCCAGCGCTCCGCCGCTGTTGAAGCGTTCGTCGAGCACCGCGCCGTCCTTGTTGGTCTGCGAGAAGAAATAGCGGTTGAAACTGGTGTAACCACCGCCGCCAGTGTTGGGCATGTAGATGTAAGCGAGTTTGCCGCCCGACAATTGATCGACCTTGCGGCGATTGCCTTCGATCCAGGCCAGATTGCGCAGTCCCTGTTCACTGGCGACGGGCACAACCGTCACTTCGCGCGAATTCGAGCCGTCGGGGTTCGGACCTACTTTGATGACGACCTGCTTGTTGGCTTTCGACTCGAAGAAACTGTAAACGTTGTCCGCCGAGGTCAAATTGCGCCCGCCCACGGCCAGCAGGTATTCACCTTCCTTGACGTTGACGCCGGGCTGCGTGAGCGGCGCGCGCAAGCCGGGGTTCCAGTTTTCGCCGTTGTAGACGCGCGCGAAACGATAGCGGCCGTTCTCGATCCTGTAATCGCAGCCGAGCAATCCGCCGGGCACGAAATTCGGGCGCGGCTGGTCGCCTCCGCCGATGAACATATGGCCGACCGTGAGCTGGTTGAGCATCTCGGTGAAGAGATAAGTCAGATCGCTGCGATGCGCCACGGAATCTACGTAAGGCGCGTAACGCTTCTTCATCTCTTCCAGGTTCAGCCCGTGCAGGTTCGTGTCATAGAAGAAATCGCGTTCATTGCGCCAGACCTCGTTGTACATCTGCTTCCATTCGACCTTCGGATCGACATAAACCTCCATCTCCGAAGTCTTCAGGGCGCCCGATCCGCCGGGAGCGCCGGGCGCGGGAGGCCCCGCGGGCGCGCCGAGCGTCGCCGCCGGCTTGATCATCCAGGAGGGCCCTTGCCGGTAGAGAACCTTCTCGCCGTTGGCCGAGACCTGGAACGCCGTGACACCGTCCAGAGCTTTGTCGAATTTGCGTTTTTCGAGATCGTATTTGTGGACCGTCAGCCCGAACGGACCGGCGCCGGCGGCCATGACCGGCAATTCGATGATATAAATGGTGTTCGCCTTGCCCACGGTCAGATCGGCGTAATCGCGCGCCGGGATCGGCAACGCGATGATTCGCTGATCGATGCCTTCCAGGTCAATGCGCGTCGGATCTTCCTTCTTAGCGGGCGGTTTTGGAGCCCCTGCCGCCCCGGCCTGAGGCTGCGCGTCAGCCTTTTTCTCTCCTTCTCCCTGTCCCCCCTTCTCCACGTCCTTCTTCTCTTCCGTCACTTTTTCTTCGTCGCTTTCAGGGGCGAGCGGCGAAGGAATGTCGTTGCGAAGGACAGCGGCGTAGACGCTGCGCGTGGAGCGGGAGGCGATGCCTGAAAGATCGGCGAAGCTGATGCCGGGACCGATGTCGGTGCTGGCGGTGAAGTATAGATATTTGCCGCTCTTGTCGAAGGCGGGATAGCGCGCGTCGCTCATTCCGTCAGTGATCTGACTCGCCTTGCCGGTTTCCAGCGAATAAACGAATACGGCGCGCAGCAGATTGGGCAGTTGTTTAGTGTAAGCGATCCAGCGGCTGTCAGGAGACCACGACGGCGTCATCACGCTGTCGCCGAGGCCGATCGGATTGCTGTCGACTTTGACCGGCGCGCCTTTTTCGATTTCCAGATACCAGAGCTGGAGTTTCTTGTCGTAGAGCGCGATTTTCTTACTGTCGGGCGACCAGGTCGGCGAGTTATAGAAAGTCGGCGGGAGCGCGATCTTCTTCACTTCGCCCGCGCCCTTCTGGTCGCGCAGGTGGAGCGCGTATTCGCCGGATTCGTCGCTGAAATAGGCGATCCATTTGCCGTCCGGCGACCAGGACGGATCGCGCTCCATCACGCCGGTAGTGTTCGTGATGTTGCGCGGGTCGCCTTTTTCAGCCGGGACGGTGATGATCTCGCCGCGAGCTTCGAAGACGGCGCGGGCGCCGGTCGGCGAAATGTAAGCGGCGGAGATTCTGGCGCCGACTTTTTCGAAGCGCGGGCGCAGCGTGACCACGTCGGCGGCGACGCGGATATTCACTTTCCGCGACTTGCTCGATTTGATGTCGTACAGGTAAACGCTTCCGAACTGTTCGTAAGCGATGACGCCTGATCCGTTTCCAGCAAAGGCCGAAGCCGATTTGATGTCGACGCCGTTGTTCTTGACCAGTTCGGCGACCTTCTTCGTTTTAGTGTCGAAGGAGAAGAGCGAATAACCTCCGTTGCGGTCGGAGAGGAAGTAGATTTTATCGCCGACCCACATCGGATAACGGTCGTTGGATTTCTCGCGCGGAAGTTTTTCGATTGAAGAATCGGAAAGTTTGGCGACCCAGATCACGTCCTGCTGCCCGCCATGATAGCGTTTCCATTCGGGCTGCCACTGTGTCAGCGGCTCGTAAGCGATGTAGGCGCCGTCGGGCGAAAAAGAACCGCGTTCGGCCATCGGCAGCGGAACCTCTTCGGGAAAGCCTCCGTCCAGGCCGGTTGTGAAGAGGCGCGGAAAATTCGAATAGCTGTTTCGCGCCGAAGCGAAGAGGATGCGCTTCCCGTCGTTAGTCCATCCACTGACCAGGTCGGCGCCGGGGTGATATGTCAGGCGTTTGGGCACGCCGCCAGTCGCCGGCACGACGTAGACGTCGGTATTGCCGTCGTATTCGCCCGTGAACGCGATCATTGTCCCGTCCGGCGAAAAGATCGGGTTGGTCTCCGTCCCGACTCCGGTCGTCAGACGTTTGGCGTCTCCGCCATCGCGCGATACAGTCCACAGATCGCCCGCGTAAGCGAAAACGATCTGCGAACCGTTCACCGCCGGTTTTTGCATCAGCGTCGGAGTCTCGGTTTGGGCGAAACAGACGCTCGCCAGAGCGAACAATAACAGGATGGTTAAGACAGGGGATCTCATTTTGGGTTCTCCTCAGGAGCTCATCCACGAAGTCACACAAAGAATCACGAAGAAGAAACCAGTCCTTAATGGTTCTTTGTGTGACTTCGTGGATGAGATTTTCGTTCTTTCAAGGCCAGAATTGGCGCCCGGTTTGGCGCGGCAGCCGCCCGAATCACGTATTACGCATTAAGGGCGCTTATTGTTCCGCCCCCTGCCACATAACGGCTCGATCATTTAGCCTTCGTCTGCAAGTCCTGATGGACTTTTTCGAGCAGTTTCTTTGTGGCGCGAATGCCGTCCGGCTCGCTCATTTTGTCGCCTTCGTATTCGATGCCGACGAAGCTGTTGTATTTGGCGTCGAGCACGATCTTCATCATCTTATGGTAATCGGTATGAATCTCTTCTCCGCGCTCGTCGAAGTCGTGTGATTTGGCGCTGACCGCCTTGGCCAGGGGCATCATCTCGGTCACGCCTTTGTAGCGGTCGTACTCTTCGTCCTTGCTCACGCGGAAGTTGCCGAAGTCGGGCAGTGTGCCGCACATCGGGTGATTGACCAGCTTCATCACGCCCGTCAGCCATTGTCCGTTTGATGACAGGCCTCCATGGTTTTCGACGACGACGGCGATCCTGGCCTTGGCGCCGAACTCGGTCAGTTTGCGGAGCCCGTCGGCGGCCAGTTTCATCTGCTCGTCGTAATCGCCGCGACTCTGCGCGTTGACGCGGATCATTTTGCAGCCCAGAAATTTCGCCGCCTCGACCCATTTGTAATGATTCTCGACGGCCTGCAGGCGTTTGGCCTCGTCAGGGTCTCCCAGGGCGCCTTCGCCGTCGCACATAATCAAACGATTCTCGACGCCATTGTCGCGCGACCGTTTGAGCATCTCGGCCAGGTAAGTCCGATCCTTCGCCTTGTCTTTGAAAAACTGGTTTACGTATTCGACCGCGCCGATGCCGAAATCGAGTCTGGCCATTTTGGCGAAGTCCAGATTGTCAATCTCCTTTTTAAAGAGCGCGCGGTGCAACGACCATTGCGCAAGCGAGATTTTAAAGAGCTGCTTCGCCCCGGCGACGAGAGGTCCGCCCGCGCCCCCCACTCCTATGGACATCGCCGCGACGCCGATGGTCGCCGCGGCCTGGGCGGATTGTTTAATGAAATCACGACGGTTCATGGAATGATTTGTGTTTTGGATCATAAATACTGTTGTGCCTGCTTTCCTGTTTTTTGCTCGCTGAAAACACCCCGCGGATGCGCGCATACTATCACGAAAGCCGCCGCATGGCGGCGCCCCGCGAGTTCGCCTGCAAACCTTTGTGTTTTGATTTT
>DASUFM010000305.1:0-3233 GCA_036274535.1 Blastocatellia bacterium | reverse complement strand
CGTATGGGTCCCCATCGCTTTTGAGCCGTTCGAACTTGAAAACCGAGGCGGCCATAACTATCAAGCGGTGGCGAGACTGAAACCGGGCATTACGCTCGCGCAAGCGCAGGCGGAAATGGCCGCGATCGCCGCGCGGCTCGGAGAGCAATATGACGTCTCGAAGGGCTGGGGCGTCACGCTGGTTTTCATGCAGGAACAGATTGTGGGCGATGCGCGAACGCCGCTGCTGTTGCTGTTTGGCGCGGTCGGGCTGGTATTGCTGATCGCCTGCGCCAACATCGCGAATTTATTGCTGGCGCGGGCGGCGTCGCGCGAACGCGAGTTCGCCGTGCGGGCGGCGCTGGGCGCGGGACGCATCAGAATTGTGCGGCAACTGCTGTCGGAAAGCCTGTTGCTGACATTGGGCGGCGCGTTGATGGGATGGTTGTTTTCCTCGTGGGCGGTGGCGGCCGTGGTCAAATTTGGCGAGGCGACATTTCCACGGTTGGAAGAAGTGAGGCTGAATGAGCAGGCGCTCGGATTTACGGTCGGCTTGTCATTCGGCGCCGCGTTGCTGTTTGGGCTGGCCCCGGCCTGGATGGCTTCGGGCGTCAGCCTGAGCGTAACGCTGAAGGATGCCGGACGCGGTTCGACATCAGTCCGCCGCCAGCGTTTTCGCGCCGGGTTGGTCGTCACGCAAATAGCATTGGCCGTCGTGTTGCTGATCGGAGCCTCGCTCCTATTGCGCAGTTTCGCCCGGCTGCGCGCGGTCGATTTCGGCTATCAACCTGAACGATTGTTGACGGCCCAGTTGTCGATGCCCGATGACCGTTTTCCCGGCAGGGACCGGCAACGCATGGCGTTTCTAGCGCGCGTGATCGAACGCGTCAGCGCGATGCCGGGCGTTGAATCCGCTTCATCCGTGCTGGGATTGCCGCTGGGGGCCGGCGTCGCAAGATCAGCCTTTTATTTTCTCGACAAACCAACGCCGCCATTGAGCGAGATGCCGTCGGCGCAATATGCGCAAATAAGCGCGAATTATTTCCAGACGATGCGAACGCCGCTCGTGCGCGGGCGCGCTTTCGATCAGCGCGACGTCGTGGATGCGCCTTTTGTAGCCATTGTAAATGAAGCCTTTGTGCGCGCCTTTTTCAATGGAGAAGAGCCGCTCGGCAAACGGCTGCGCGTGATGGACAGCCAGCGAGAACGTCCGACCGAGATCGTCGGCGTAGTCCGCGATATGCGGCGTGGCGATCTGACCGAGCCCGCCGCCCCTCAGATGTTTTTTCCCGCGACGCAGCGTTGTTGGGTCGACGCGCAAATCGTCCTGCGCACGCACGGCGATCCGGCAGCGCTGAAAGAATCTCTGCGCCGCGCCGTCAGTGAGGTTGACGCGGCGCAAACTCTCTTTCTGATTCGCACATTCGATGAATTGCTGGGCAACGCGCTGGCGCAACGGCGATTGCAAATGACGCTGTTGGCGGTATTCGCCGGGCTGGCTCTGGCGCTTGCCGCCGTAGGCATTTACGGCGTGATGGCGTATAGCGTCATACAGCGCAGGCGCGAGATCGGAGTGCGCCTGACGCTCGGCGCGCAACCGCTTCAGGCGTTGACGCTGATCTTACGGCATGGGTTAACGCTGGCGACGATGGGCGTTCTGATCGGGATGGCGGGCGCCTGGGCATTGACGCGTTGGATGAGCAGTCTATTGTTTGAAATCAGCCCTACTGACCCAGTCAGTTTTGTATTGATTCCTCTGTTGTTGCTGAGCGTAGCCTTGTTGGCCTGCTGGCGGCCCGCCCGTCGCGCCAGCAGAGTTGACCCGATGATCGCGCTGCGAGCGGAATGACGAAAAAACAACTGGGACGCGCCGACCGGGCTATTCAGTTGGCGGCTCGTGTGATATGTCATTCGGCCGGACCGGCGTCTGGGCCCTCGCCTCAATCCAGGGCGCGCCGCCTGCCGTGCGAAGTATCCACGTCCTCCGGGCGATCGGACGCTTAAACATTGGGCGCATCTACGTGGCGACCGCCCGGAATGATAATCGCGTGCTGGGATACTTATAGTTGTCGCCTTCAACGAACAGGCCAAGGCCTTCTATCTACATTACCGCTTTGAAGAGAGCCTCGACGACCCGATGAGGCTTTTCCTTCCAATGCGCGACATTCGCGCGCTTCCGGGCAAAACCGGCGCTTGAGAAATTTCGGCTGGGAGAAACGGTTAAAGACCTTAAGCGTACCTGGATGCGGTTTGGCAATATCACCAGCGCTCGCGGAGCGAGCATGAGCCCCGATCAACTGCGAGCGCAGAACGCACTGGTGGCCGCGCAGGTCGCTCTCGCCCTGGTTCTGCTCGTGGCAAGCGGTTTGTTGATTCGCACCTTCCTCGCCCTTCGAGGAGTTCCCCCCGGCTTCAGGAGCCCCGAACAAATTCAAACGATCCGCATTGTCATCTCGAACACACAGGCGCCGGAACCCGAGCGAGTGGCGCGGATGCAAGCCGAGATCAGCGACAAATTGTCACGGCTCGAGTTGTCATCCGAATTGATTGAGCGTCACTCTCCTTGTGTAATCAGGAGTTTAGCAGAGGGCCGGCGTCAGGCGCCCATGTTGCTAGGTTATTGATGCTGATCCGCTCCTACCCGACACCGCATAAGGCAATATTGAAACGGCCTCATCGATAATAGGTCGCGCCACGGTGTCAGTCCGAACCTTGATATAACTATACACCCCCGTCGAGCATAAGCTGCTTCCCCCTATCTTGGTGGCTGAACATTGACACGACCTTATCGGCGAGCGCCAGTTTTCAGCCGAATCCATGACAGGGGTTATCAGCGGAGTAAGTAGTAAGCGAAGCCCTCGCAAGCCCATAAACATTGGACAATCGCGCAGGTCTTCTTCCTATTCAACTGAAACCGCTGTAACAAACTTTCCCCCCCATAACATTAAACATCGAAAAGGAAATTCTTGAGGCATAAGTCTGTGCGAAGCTCTTATATTCTTCTTGCGGCCTTCTTTGTGATTATTTTCTTCTGCGAAGCGCCCGGCCTGGCTAAGGTTGTCGTCCAACAAAAAAAACAGAGCGATTCAACACGAGAGATGGCCGAGAAGATAGCCGAGACTCTTTCGCGGCAATTGCCGCAACAACTCTCCAGGTTCAAAGCCGGACAATCGGCGCAGAAAGCGAAAGAAGCAGTTCCACAATCATCAAGGCAACAGTCCTCATCGGGGCGGAATTCCCAGGAGACCGGCCAG
>DASUFM010000304.1:0-18881 GCA_036274535.1 Blastocatellia bacterium | reverse complement strand
TCCCCGCGGCGGCCATCTCGCCCGTTTGCATCCTATAGGTTCCGATCACTTTGTCAGTCTCAGTCTCCGACACTATTAAGTGGTCGCACGCCTCGTCGAACTGATCCCGATCGCGGCCCGTTCGAAAAGACGAAGCCAACCCTTCGCCAAGCTCAAGATTGAACACTTCGAACCGCAGTCTCAGCGCCGCATCCAACTCTTCCGTCGTCCGGGCGAAACGGGCCAGGTAGCGACCCTCGCGAATCTCCGGCGCGGGGATGGCCGTTCGGACAAAGGGGAGAGCGACTCTCCCCACCTGCGACATCGTTCCAATCATTCCTTTGTCAGCCAACCTTTCTTTTCATCAGGACTTCAAGCAACTCAGCAGCTTTGGCGCGCCCGCCGTGCGTTTTGCTGATTTTGGAAAAGAAGACGATCCCTTTCTGGTCAATCATAAAAGTTGAGGGGTAGGCTGTTTCGTTAGGAGCGTCCCAGCGCAACCCATATAGATTGGTGAACTCGTAACCGGGATCCAACAACAGATCGAAGTTCTCGGGCAATTTCTTATCTGTTACAAACTCAGTGGCTCGCGCCGCAAGATTATCCGGTGGGCCCGGGTAAACCAGAATCACCCGAACCTTGGCGTCCGCAAAGCCCTGAGCGTTTTTCAGAAAATCATGCGCCTGCTGGTTGCACAGAGGGCACTGGTACCCGGGGTATCCTCGAAGCGCCACCAACACGACCGGAGCCTTCGCGGTCGCTTCGGAAAGACGAACACGTTTCCCTTGTAGCGTTGATAATATGAAATCAGGCGCTTTATCGCCGACGGCAGGCGGCGCCGAAGTAGCATGTTGCGGGACGGCAGGCGCCGCCATTATGAAAGGCAGAAACAACGATAAAAGTAAATGTCGCAAAGCAATCATCTCCTTGTGAATTGATATGTCGTGATCCTTAGTGACTCAAAGCGCCCGACTCCTGTCAGGCAAGTTTCCTGATCGAAGCTAATTATTGTTTCCTCTCGGTGTCTTCATTTACGTTAGGCGACTTCATCTGCCGGCGCCGCACTTTCCCTCCAGGTTATTAATCCCTCGCCACGACAATTTTATTCCCGGCAATCACTCTTTACAGTGAACAAAGGAATAATTCGGGCCTCGAAGAGGATGACGTGTTTGGTAGATCAAGACTGCGTCTTAGGCAGGCTATTTATCATTAAAACAACAACCGCTGAGGGAACAAACTATGAAGCTGAATAACGGTATGAACATCTTGAGTTGGATTTTGCGCCTGGTTGTCGCAGGCATTCTCTTTCAAACACTCTTCTTCAAATTCACCGGCGCGCAGGAGTCGGTTTATATCTTCACCAAACTGGGAATCGAGCCCTGGGGAAGGATCGGATCGGGCGTGGTTGAATTGATAGCGGTGATTCTGCTGCTGATTCCTTCGACCGTTACTATCGGCGCGATTCTGTCGCTGGGAACGATTAGCGTCGCGATCCTGAGTCATCTGACCAAACTCGGAATCGTGGTTGTCAATTCCGATGGCTCGTCCGACGGCGGGCTGCTCTTTGCGCTCGCTCTGACCGTGTTCGTCTGTAGCGCGATCATCCTGGCCATTTATCGCCGTGAAATTCCGGTCATCGGCTCGGCTCTATTTGGCGCGGGCGCTTAAATCGCATGACAGATTGGCTTTTGAAGGAGTCTATGAGCCGATCCGAAAGCCATTTCTTTTCCGGCAGGTTGAGCGCGGATTGACGCCCGCGCTCAACTTATTTGCCGAATTGTCTGGTGGAAGCGAGGCCGGGCGCGGCGACATAAACCATGCCGCGCAGAGGCTTGCCCGTGAAATCCATTACAAAATTCCGCGCTTTTTCTGGACGCCGGATTCAAACGCGATCCGGCGCTTTACAAGTGTGACCATGTCGGATTGGCAACACGGCATCGCGCGATACCCGGGTAAGACTCCGGCAAGCCCGACCTCGTTCGAAATCCTGCTGCATTCAACCAGCACGGGTATCCCCGCATACTTCGCTCTCGATCTGAGAGCAGTAAGCGCTCTTGTGAGATGTTCCAACCCGACATCAACGGCCACCAGATCGTAATCGCGGCGTATGAAATTATTCAACCGGTCGAGAGAATTTACGCTGGTGATTTCAACCTCCCCCACATTGAGCGCGGCTTCGAGCCGCTTCATGCGTTCCGGGCAGTCGCTGACAATCAATAAGCGGAGACTGGCTGGCGCGTCCTGATTGGCGTGATATTCAGTGTAGGCGGATTTTACGGCGGCCGCATTTGATGGTGTTCTCATATCCTGCCCTCCGAGTGATCTCATCCATAAAGACAAAGAAGGCTCACGAAGTTTATTCGCCTTCTTCGTGAGCCTTCTTGTGTCTTTGTGGATGAGATTTATTTCTTGATCAACTTGGGCCAATTCTCATTGCCCTTTTTGATCCAGCCGGGAATGTCTTGCCCCCACATCTTCTGCACGTCCTTGCTGTAATTCAGATAGAGCTTCCCGTCCACTATCTTCCACGCCTCGGGATCAATGCTGGCCGTCTGGCCATGCCCGACCGCCCACGCGCAATAACCGCCGAATTGCGGCGCGTATTTTTCGGGGTTCTTCGCAAATTCGTCGCGATTGGCCGCGCTGGCGAAATACCATTTCGCGCCCATCCAGTCATGTTTAAACTCGTTCCTGCCTTTGACAGGACGGCCTTCCTTGAAATAGGCCACGGCGTCGTAGCCTTTGAGCGCCGTGCCTAAGAGATTCTTGTTGACGGGATCAACGGCGGCAGCCGCCGGTCGAACGAATAAAAACAGAGTCGCGACGATGAGAATGGCCACAGCCAGGCGCGCGCTTTTTTCGCCTGAGATGGTTGTAAAACTGAAAGACATGTTCATTACTCCAGGTTGTCTGTTGTTTCATTTCCCGCGCGCGATTGCGCGGATCAATGACTAAATGCTGTCGGAGAGGCGTTTTATTCCGGCTTGCGTTATCGTCTGACGTGGCCTTCTCAGATGCGCCGCCGAGGGGAGCTGCTCGGGGTCGCGACCAGCAAACCGCCGAACCACGCGCTGCGGCGGACGGCGCCGCCGACGCCCCCGTTCGGGGTTCGACTGCTCAGCGCAGTGGCCGCTGCTGAGTTTCGTCGTTAGGCCTGCTTCCTGTCATTCGCCACTCTGCTGAATCAGCTTCGCCACCAATCCAGTCCACCCCGTCTGATGGCTCGCGCCAATGCCCGCGCCGTTGTCGCCGTGGAAGTATTCATAAAACAACGCCAGATCACGCCAATGCGGATCGCGCTGAAACTTCTCTGCGCCGCCGTGGACCGGCCTGCGCTCGTCTTCGCCGCGCAGGAAGATGCGAGACAGGCGACGAGAAAGTTCGTCCGCCACTTGCCGCAAATTCATGAACCGGCCGGAGCCGGTTGGGCATTCCACTTTGAAATCGTCACCCAGGTAGTGATGAAACTTTTGTAGCGACTCGATGATCAGGAAGTTGACCGGGAACCAAACTGGGCCGCGCCAGTTCGAGTTGCCTCCGAAGAGGCCCGTGCTGGATTCGGCGGGTTCGTAATCCACGCGATGCCGCATGCCGTCCACCGTCAGGACGTACGGATTGTCTCTGTGGTGGCGAGAGACTGCGCGAATGCCGTACGGCGAGAAGAACTCGTTCTCATCCAGCATCACCTGCAACACGCGGCGCAGTTGATCGCGATTGACGATTGATAGCAAACGCCGCTCGCCGCGTCCCGGGGTCCGCATACACGCGACGTTCCCGGTCAGGTCGGGCCGGTTGTTGATGAACCATTCCATCCGGCGTTTGAAGCCAGGCAATTGATCCAGCAACTCCGGCTCGAGCGTCTCAACGGCGTAAAGCGGGATCAGACCTACCATCGAACGCACCTTCATCGGGAACGGCTCGCCCTCCGGCATGTGCAACACGTCGTAAAAGAACCCGTCCTCTTCGTCCCACAACCTGATCTCTTCGGCCCCTCGGTTATTCATCGCGCGGGCGATGTAGAGGAAATGCTCCCAGAACTTGCTCGCGACATCTTCGTAAGAGGGGTCTTCCTTCGCCAGTTCCAGAGCGATCGCCAGCAGGTTGAGCGCGTACATCGCCATCCAGCTCGTACCGTCCGACTGCGCGATGTGGCCGCCGGTAGGGAGCGGCGCGCTGCGGTCGAAGACGCCGATGTTGTCGAGGCCCAGGAAGCCGCCCTGAAAGATGTTCATCCCATGCGCGTCTTTGCGATTGATCCACCATGTGAAGTTGAGCAGCAGCTTTTGAAAGACGCGCTTGAGAAAGACAGTGTCGCCTACGCCGAGCTGCTTCTTCTCGATCTTGTAGACGCGCCACGCCGCCCATGCATGCACGGGCGGATTGACGTCGCCGAACGCCCACTCATAAGCGGGCAACTGCCCGTTCGGGCGCATGTACCATTCGCGCAGCATCAGGACTAGTTGTTCTTTGGCGAACTCCGAGTCCACCAGCGCCAACGGCACGCAGTGAAACGCCAGGTCCCAAGCGGCGTACCAGGGGTATTCCCACTTGTCGGGCATCGAGATCACGTCGGCGTTATGGAGATGCGGCCATTCGTGATTGCGTCCACGCCGTCTTTCGGTGGGCGGCGCGGGTTGCGCCGGATCGCCATTCAGCCAATCACTCACTACGTAATGGTAGAACTGCTTCGACCACAGCAAGCCACCGAACGCCTGGCGCGCTATGTTGCGCGCGTCATCCGAAACGCCGGCGGGGATAATCCCATCGTAGAACTCATCGGCTTCACATTGCCGCGAGGCGAAAATTCTGTCGAAATCGCCGAAAGGCGTTTCCCCTTTCGAGACCATTTCGTTGTCAGTCAACCGCAGCCTCAGTGTGACCGTTTCGCCCGGTTCCAGGCTCAACCGGTAATGCGCAGCCATCTTTGTGCCGGCTTGCTCCGGGCTGACGGCTCCTCGCGCCCCGCGCGTCACGTAGTCGTTGATGCCGTCCTTGAAACAAGCCGAGCCGTTGTCGTGCCCGTAGAGCCGCCGTGTGTTCGTTTCGTTCTCGGCGAAGAGCAGTTCCGGCGCGCCGTCACAGTAGAGCCAGCGCCGGCCATAAGCTTGATGATTGATCTCGACGATCTCGGGGCATTTCGATTGCGGATTGGGACTCGGGGATTGCGGATTCTTTGCGCCGGGGCAGTTAGTGCGCCGAAGGAGCGGCTTTTCTCCCTTGCCATTCCATGACCAGGTGTTGCGGAACCAGAGCGTCGGCAGTAGGTGTAATTCCGCCTTCTCCGGCCCGCGGTTGACCGCGTTAATGCGCACGAGGATATCTTCCACGCCGGCTTTGGCGTATTCGACGAACACGTCGAAGTAACGGTCGTCGTCGAACACGCCCGTGTCTATCAGCTCGAATTCGGGGCTGAGTTTGTCACGTCGCCTGTTTTCCTCGACCAGCCGGGCGTAAGGGAATTCGGCCTGCGGGTACTTATAGAGGTACTTCATGTAGGAGTGTGTCGGCGTCGAGTCGAGGTAGAAGTAATATTCCTTCACGTCCTCGCCATGATTGCCTTCGCCGCCGGTCAGCCCGAACAGCCGTTCCTTCAAGATCGGGTCGCGCCCGTTCCACAAGCTCACGGCAAAGCAGATCAATTGGCGCCGGTCCGAGACGCCGGCCAACCCGTCTTCGTTCCAACGGTAGGCCTTCGACCGCGCCTGGTCGTGCGGCAGATAGTCCCACGCCGCGCCGCCGGGCGAATAGTCTTCGCGCACGGTCCCCCATGCGCGTTCGCTCAAATAAGGTCCCCAGCGTTTCCAATGCGCCTTACGCTGGCGCGATTCTTCCAGCCTTCTCTCTTCCGCTTTCATGACTTCCTCTTCATCGGGACGCCGGTACAGCGCCGCTTATGTAATCCTTCGCCGTCGCGGGTTCATTCCCGCTCCGTCCCTCTGATCGGGAACAGTCCTCGGCTTCGGCGAATTCGAATGGGGCTTCCGCGTGGGCGGCGTCGGCGTTCGTGAAGCTTCTGAAAATTCTTTCGCGCGCCACATTGGCCAGAGCTTTCGCCCGCTGCGCTCGCACAGGCTCGATTGGCTCGTTGATCACCAATGAAACCTCAGCGGATTTGATATTCCATAAGTTCCAGAAATGGCGCGCGAAATCCATCTCGCCGTACCAGCAAACCGTGTCGAGCGCCTCTCTGTCCATCGGCCTCCCGTCCACGCTCTGAAACTTAATCGTCAGCGGCAGCGCGGAAGCTTGCGAGCGGAGGGCCGAGGCGAAGAATAGTTCGTTGAACGGCAGAACGGTCGAACCGTCGCCGGTCGTGGCTTCGGGAAAGACCTGAACGTTGACGCCGTCGCGCAGCGCGCGGCTTGCGCGGTAAGCGCAACTGACGCCGCTGTGCGCATCTTCCCGGTCGACAAAGATCGTCCCGCCGAGCATTGAGAGCCATCCGAACAACGGCCAACGGCCCACCTCGCTCTTCGCGACGAACAGAGTCGGAAAGACAGAGGCTATGATGACGACATCCAGATAACTTTGATGGTTGCTGACGAGCAGCCGCCGGTTTGAATGGAGATCGCCGAATGGCCTGTGGACGTTGATCTTCAAGCCGAGAATTCTCGAACAAGCCCGCGCCCACAACCTGACGCACTCGGCCACGAGCCGCATGCGCGCCGGCCGGGAAAAGCCGAGCAGGAGAGGGCGCGCGGCGGCCGCGGAAACCAGAAAGAAAAGACAAACGGCGAGAAACCCGATCAGCCTCGCGATTCGCCTCATCGCCTGTTTCATCTCCCGCCTCATCGCCTGTTTCATCGCCTGTTTCATCGCCTGTTTCAACGATTGATCCGCGCCTCCGCTCCGACGACGTTCTCGACCAACTGCATGGCGTGGGCGTCAGGGTCGCGCGCCAGAAAGCTCCGTTTGAAACCCAGCGCTGGCTCCGCCAACTCGATCACGCCCGACGAGATGAACGCGAACTTGCCCTCGCGCAATCTTACCGCGCTTGACACGATGTCATTCGTGACAAGTTTCGTTTGCCAATGCGCCAGGTCGTTGGCCTTTCTATCGTCCGGGGCCGGACGGCCGTCGCGCGGCGCGAGGTATTCGAGAACCTCGATGCCCGGCCCCGCTTCGGCGCGCAGGCTTGTAATGCGCAGTCGCGCGCCGAAGACGTTGTTCAATCGTTCCTGCTCGACGCCGTAATTTTCGCTCTCGCCCGCGACGCGCATTCCCAGCGCGTCGCGATAAAACTTCAAACTCGCGTCGGTGTCGCTGACGACGATCGCCGTGTGATCAATGCCTAAAAACAGTTTGTCGGCGTCCTGTTTCGCCAGCTTGCGCCATTTCTCGTCGCCTTTGTCTTCAGGAAATTGCAGAATCTCCAAAGCGTGGCCGTCCGGGTCTTTGAGGTAGAACGCCTTGATGCCGCCCGCATTCTTGTTCCAATCGGGTAAACGCTGCGGCCCGGTCGAGGCGTGTTCGACCTTGTTTTTGCGCAGCCATTGATAGGCGCGCTCCATATCGCTGGTGATGATGGCGATGTGCTGAAACCAGCGGTCGTTGCTGCGTGAATCAGCCGGGATCGGGCGACCGCGCGGCGCGAGATATTCGGTCAGCTCGATAAACTCTTCGCCAAGCCTCATTCGCACGACGCGCATTCGCAGCCCGAAGGCGCCTTGTAGATGTTCGTACTCGTCGCCGGTCACTTCCGTCTCGGAGACTTTCTCGAACGATAAAACTTTCGAGAAGAACTCGACGGAACGGTCAACGTCGCTGACAGTGAAGCCGACCGAATCAACCGCTTGAACAAGCGACCGGGCGGCCGGCCGGCCGGGCGACCGGGCGAGCGCATTTGACGGAAACGCGGATTCAGCCGCAATGGCGCCGAGCGTCAATAATAGGATGAGAAGCGTCAGCAAAGTGGCTTTCGCGCCGTCTCCCCTCGCGCGAGTCGCCCCGTCCACCTTAATCATCATCGTGTTTTTCATCTCATTCGCTCCAACAAATGATCTCCAACTCTCAGCGCGTTCGCCATAATCGTCAGCGCCGGATTGACCGCCGCGCTCGACACGAAGAAGCTGCCGTCAACCACATAGAGGTTGTCCACGTCGTGCGCCCTGCAGTTCACATCCAACGCCGAGGTCTTCGGGTCGCGCCCGAATCGGATCGTGCCGTTCTGGTGCGCGACTCCGGCGAGCGGAATGCGCTGGCCCAGATAGAGGCTGCGCGCGAAGAGTCCTTGATGGCAATCGTGACCGTGGATGTCGCACTTCGTCTGCCGCTTCATCAGATCCTGCAATTTCGCTTGCAGTCGCTTGTGCGGCTCCAGGTTGTTCGGCGTGTACGCCAGGACGATGTCGCCCTGGCGGTTGATCGTGACGCGGTTATCGGGGGCAGGCAGATCCTCCGAAGTGAGCCAGAAATCGAGCGAATGCTTCGCCATCAAGTCCAGCGTGAATCCGGGCGCGATGGCTGGCGCTCCGGCGGAGAGCGCGACGCCGTCGAGTTTACCGACGAACGAGATGTGTCCCATCGGGAATTCCCAGTCTTTCGAGCCGAAATAGAAATCGTTCAGGCCGAGCGTCTTTTGAAACGTCGTCGGGTTCGGGCATTTCGAGATGGCGAGCAGCGCCGAGTTGACATGGCCCATGTAATGGCGTCCGACCACGTCGCTGGAATTCGCAAGCCCGTTCGGATGTTTATCATTCGCCGAACGCAGCAGCAGCGCCGCCGAGTTGATCGCGCCGCAGGAAACCGCCACGATGTCCGCCGAGTAACGTTCCTCGACGCCGTTTCGTTTGACCCGCACCGCCGTCACTTCGCGCCCCGACGGGCTGGTTTCAAGTCGGGAGACCGTCGCGTCCGTCAGCAGCGTGACATTTGGGCATTCGAGGGCAGGCTCGACGGCGCAGACGTGCGCGTCGGACTTGGCGTTGACCAGGCAAGGGTATCCGTCACACGTGGCGCAGCGAATGCAGCGGCTGCGCGGATCGTTCTCTTGCAGCATGACGCCGAGCGGTACGTGGAACGGCTTACAGCCGAGCCGGGAGAAGTCTTCGTGGAGCTGCTGGATGCGCGGTTCGTGGCTCACCGCCGGATGCGGATACGGGCCGCTGGCCGGAGGCTCGGTCGGGTCTTCGCCGCGATTGCCGTGGACGTGGTAGAGATTTTCGGCCTGCGCGTAGTACGGCTCGAAGTCTTCATATACAAGCGGCCACGCGGGCGAGACGCCATCGTAATGGCGAATCTCTCCGAAATCTTCTTTCCGCAAACGGAAGAGCGCCGCGCCGTAGAACTTGGTGTTGCCGCCGACATAATAGTTCGTGTGCGGGTGGAGTGGTTGGCCTTCCTTATCGTACCAGACTTCTCGGGTGTTGTACTTGGCCTCGACGTTGACGGCTCGCGATTCCCAGTTGTCTTTCTCGCGCGGCACGAAGCCGCCGCGTTCGAGCAGCAGAATCTTTTTGCCCGACGGCGCGAGTCTGTAAGCGAGAGTCCCGCCCCCCGCTCCCGTGCCAATGATGATCACGTCGTAATGATTCGTGTTCGGCATACGTTTCTCCTTTCGCGTTTAATCCCGCCAGTCATTGAGAATATTCCAGTCTCAGGCCGCCGCGGGCATGGCCTCCTCGGCGGGGCGGAATCCGTAACTCGCGGCCACAACGGCCAGCGTCGCGCGCAACAGCTTGCGGCCACGGTTTAGCCTCGACATCACAGTTCCGATCGGGACGCCGAGCGCTTCAGCGACCTCCTTGTAAGAAAACTCCTGCACGTCGGCCAAAAGGATCACCACGCGGAAACGCTCCGGGACCCGGTCGAGCGCGGCTAAAACTTCTTCGTCGCTCAACTCCTGCGGGACGGGCGGTTCATAGGGGAGTTGATCGAAGATGAATTCTTTATCTTCCTCCACTGTCATCAGGCGATAGGCTTTGCGGCGATGGTGGTGGATGACGTGAAACATGATCTTGAACATCCACGCGCGGATGTTTGTGCCTGTCTCGAAGCGGTGGAAGGACTTCCACGCCTGCAGATAAGTCTCCTGCACCACGTCCTCGGCTTCGGTCCGGCTGCCGAGTATGCGGCGGGCTGTCGCGTAGAGGCCGTTCATATGCGCCATCGCGGCGGCTTCAAATTCGTCGAGCGTCTGTTGGGTAGACAAAGCAATCCCTCCCCAGCCCCGGTGTGAGCTGGCAATTCGATTCGTTGTTTGAATTCACTTGAGCGAAACGCGAAGGCGGTCTATTCGCTCACCGGCCCGCTTGATGAGAGGCCCTTCGTAGCGTGTTTCATCTGTTCCCGCAGGAACGGTGAGCAATTGATGATCGTGATCTGGCGCTGCTCGAGCTTCCGAAGCAACTGCACGCCCTCGTGATCGGCGAAACTTACGCCCGCCAGATCGAGGATTACGTAGCCATCGCTTTGAAAAACCTGCTCGCAACTCGAGCGCAAGAGCTCAACCCATTGACCGACGATGCTGCCATCGAGTCGCAATGTTGTTGAGTTGCTTGCCATCTTCTCTTCCACGATTCTTAGCATTCGCTCCCTCCTTCTTTATGCTTGCGCCTGCTGATAGGGCAAGACGCGCGCCACGACTGGCCAGCGCGAGGGGAAATGCGCAACTATCTCAACTGGAATAGTTTACAGGTGAGAGCTGAATTGGTAGGAAGACCTTGCCCACGAAGCTTCGTGGGTAATTCGGGCTTCGTGGGTTTCGTGGGCGCGAAATTTCGTGGGTATATCATTTGGGGCGTTGAATCCCCATCTTCTTCAAACGGCTGCGGAGTGTGTTTGGATGCAGGTTGAGCATCCTGGCCGCGCCTTTCTCGCCTTCGATTACCCAGTTGGTTTGCGATAGCGCGTTGAGGATGTGCTGCCGTTGCAAATCTTCAAGGGACGCTGAAAATGCGGGTGGCGCTTCGGCGCCGGATGGTGGGGCGGGTTGCGACGCCGCCCGAGCAGCGACTCGGGGGCGGGCTTCAGGCGTTGGTTGCGCCGTCTGAACCGTTTGGCCTGTATGGCCTGTTTGAGAGGGCAGCAACAGGCTGCGCTCAATTGACAATATCGAACCGTTGCTGAGCGCCACGCCGCGCTCTATCAAGTTCTGCATCTCACGGATGTTGCCCGGCCAGTCGTAATTCATCATCAGCTCGATAGTCTCCTGAGCGATGCCGCTTACGGCGCGGCCGAATTGACGGGAGAAGCGCGAGAGGAAGAACATCGCCAGTTGCGGAATGTCTTCGACGCGATCCCGCAGCGGGGGATTGCGCAGAGGCAGCACGTTCAAACGGTAGAACAGGTCGGCGCGAAAACGCCCGGCCTTAACTTCGTCCTCCAGATTGCGATTGGTGGCGGCGATGATGCGCACTTCCACCTTGATCGTCTTGCTGCTGCCCACCGGCTCGAATTCTCCTTCCTGCAGGACGCGCAGGAGTTTGACCTGCGTTTCGAGCGGCAACTCGCCGACCTCATCAAGGAAGAGCGTCCCGCCATCAGCCAGCTCAAACCGGCCCATGCGTTTATCGAGCGCGCCGGTGAAGGCGCCTTTGACGTGACCGAAGAGTTCGCTCTCGACCAGGCCGGCGGAGATCGCTCCGCAATTGACCTTGACCAGTGGGCGACGGCTGCGCGCGCTGCGGTCGTGAATGGCGCGGGCGATCAACTCTTTGCCCGTGCCAGTTTCGCCGAGTATCAAGACCGTGGCGTCGGTCGGCGCGACGCGTTCGACCTGTTGCAGGACGGCCAGTAGCGCGGGGCTGCTCCCAACGATCTCTTCGAAGTTATGCTCGCGGCGAATCTCTTCTTGCAAGTAGACGTTCTCGGCCTGCAACCGGTTTTTGAGGCGCTCGACCTCCGCCATCGCCAGACGCAGTTCTTCTTCCGCATGCAGGCGCTCCAGTTCGGCGCCGGCGCGGGCGGCGAATATATTGAGCAAAGACCGTCCCTGCGGAGTCTCGATTATTGGCTTGTCGTCGAGCACGGCCAGATGGCCGATGACTTCGCCATAAGCGTCGCAAAGCGGAATCCCCAGATAGCCCTCGGCCCTCATCTCAACCAGGTCTTTGTCATTGGGGAAAAGTTTCTGCACTCCGTGGGGGTAATAGCAGGTCTCGCCCGCGAGAACTTTCAGACAAGGAGTCTCGGCGATTTCGTAACTGACTTTATCGGCCAGCCGATCGCCCATCCAGAAGGCGAGAGTCCGCGCCGTAGTCTTCACGCGCTCTCGGCATTCTGTCACAAACGCGTAGCGTACCTGCAGCGCGCGGGCGAGATGGCGTACCATCGAGGCGAAGAAGTCGCCCCCGGTCGCCGCCGCGGTGCCTTCCATAATCGAGCGCAGCGTCTCTTCAGCCGATTTCGTCTCGTTGTAGAGCCGGGCGTTCTCCAGCGAGATTGCGGCCTCCGAAGCCAGCATCTGACAGACCCGCACCCGGTCCGGCGTGAACGCGCCGCCGGCCATGTTGTTTTCCAGGTAGAGCGCCCCGATCAGGCGCCCTTGATTGAGCGCCGGAACGCACATCACCGAGCGCGGCCGGTTGCTCCGCACGTATGGGTCGGACGCATATCTGTCGTCATTCGTCGCCTCGGCAAGGACGACGCTTTCCGACGTCCGCCTTACATAATTTACGATGCTCAATGGCAGGCTTTGAGCCTCTTCTAGCGGAGTGGCGTCATGCAGCTTAACTTCGGCGGCGTCGAGCGACCATTCCGCGCGCAGGAAAAATTCCCCGTCGCGTTCGAGGAGCAGGCTGCCGCGCTCCGCGCCTGCATTCTCGATGACGATGCGCATCAGCTTCGAGAGCAGTCTCTCTAACTCCATCTCGCCGGCGACGGCCTGCGCGGCCTTCATCACGCTGAAAAGATCGAGCGCGCCGGCTTCGGTCAGCGCCTGCGACGCCGCAACCGAGCCTTCGGCCGAACCTTCCGATGAATAACGCAGGCGTCGTTCGAGCAAGTCCGCGTATCTGCGATCCATTTCCTCGACTTTCGCCGTCGCGCCCCACTGCGCGTAACAGGCGCGGGCTTCGGCTAGAAATATAGCGGCGACAGCTTCCTGCCGGCCTTCAGGCCATGACCTGGCGCGCCAGAACCTGGCGTAAAGTTCGTTCGCAAGGGCCTGATGCTGAATCATTCTTGTCGCTTCGGCGTAGCGGATGGCCCGCTCATAAAAGTCCTGCGCCGAAAGTTCCCGGCCTCCGGCGGGATCAATGACGCGTTCGATCTCAGCCGAAAGCAACAACGAAAAGCAGAGATAATTCTCCGGGCAGCTCCGGGCCAGAACCGCGAGCGAACTCTGAGCCTTTTTCATCTCTTCGAGGTAAGTCCCGCGCTCATCTTCCGTGGCCTGAGCGTAATTTGCGGCCATGGCGAGTCCGCCCCAGAAGCCCACCAGGACCGGCCAGATCGTTCCCGAGAGATGATGCGCGATCCGGCGCGCTTTCGTGGCGGCCTCTAGCGCCTGCGCAAAATCTTCGAGGATGTAAGCGACGTTCATCCGGGCCGTGTAATAAAAGATCGAGAAGAATGGGTTGTCGCCGTAGATCTTCAAATAGACGTTCTCGTCAAACTCCTCGTCCGAAAGCGAGAGCGGCGCGGAGGTTTCTCCACGCAGCGCGCGCGCCCAGTTCAAAACAAGGTGATGAGCGTCGGCGAAGCTGTCGACCTTCAGCTTCCTGATCAGCGTCAGGCTCGGCGTGTAATCGCGCAGGAATTGCGCCAGATCCTGCGCGGAAACAATCGCCGGCCAGGTCTCCGTGAAGGCGCCATAGGCGGCGTAAAGAAAATCGCCGGCCTCCAGCCCGCTCCGGCAAGCTTCTCGCGCATAGGGAATGCAGGTTTCCATCGGTTGTCGCCACAAGTTCACGTGCGCGTGGAATTGTTGATGAATCTTTGCCCGCCGCCTGGAATCATTGAATCGTTCATTCACGCGCAGGGCCAGACGGCCGAATTTGTAGGCGGACTCGTAATCTTCGCGCGCCGGCCCCACGGTGATGGCGTGAGTCACATAGCCATAGGCCGATTCTTCCACGTTGCCATGCCGGAGCGAGAGGCGCGTCATCGTGGCCGAGATCAGGCGCGCCAGGGTCTGGTCTCCGACTATGTAAGCCGAGGCCCAGATGTCGGTCAGGATATTCATCACCATCCGCGTTTCAGGGTCGGTCATGACCGTCAGATCGATGAGCGATTCGATGCTGCGGGCGCCCAACGACGACTGAATGGATTCGATCTCGCTGTCCAGCGCAGCCTGCTTCTCTTCAACCGAATCGGGGAATGAGACGCCGAACAGGGTCAGGCTCTCGCGGGCGACGGCAAGCGCATCCGCGTAGCGCGCCATGTTTTCATACTGGACTGAGCGGAGCTTGTATACGGCGGCTTTATCCAGATTCGTTCGCGCGCGTTCGAGGAGCGCGTCGATCTGTCGTTCGACTTCGTCGAAATCGCCGCACAGGTACTGGCACTCGGCGGCGCCGAGATGAAGCGCGAAAGCGAGATCGTAATCGGTTTCCCAATGTTTTTCCGTGAGCAGGCTCGCTCCAGCCTTGAAATAATCGAGCGCGGCTTGATAGGCGGTCGAGGACCTGGCCTTCCGACCGGCGTTCAGGTTGAGCCTGGCGAGCGTCAACCGTTCGATTTCTTCCGAGATCAAACCGCCGCCGAGATTCAAATGATTCACGACATCGAACAGCTCTTCGGCATGCTCGAGGTTTGCGCGCTCCCGAAGCAAACGCCCTACCGTCAGATGAACGGTCCGCTTCTGTTTCGGCGGTATCAGAGCATAGGCGGCTTGCTGCACGCGGTCGTGCAGGAAGGAGTAGGATTGCGGATTGCGGATTGCGGATTGCGGATTGCGGGCTACAGATCCTTCTTCCAATCCGCAATCCACAACCAGAATCAAGCCTTCATTGATCGCTTCTCTTAGATCAGACGCCGCCTCTTCCGGTGACTGTTCGCTGACGATGGCGAGCGTCTGCTGGTCGAAGGGGTTCCCGATGCAGGACGCAAGCGTCAGTATGCGCTGAGTAATGGGAGAGAGTCGCTGAATTTTACGCGTCATGAGGTCGATGACATTATCGGTTACGCCCGCGCCCGCGATGTCTTCAACGCAGTATGTCCAGCGCCCTTCGGCGTAATCGAACTCAAGGAACCCCTCCTGCTTGAGCGTCTTCAGAAACTGGATCACGAAGAACGGATTCCCGCGGGTCTTCTCACGGACCAGATTGGCGAGCGGCGCGACCTCCGTGATCTCGCCGCGCAATGTATCGTGAAGGAAGCGCATCAGGTCGGGAAGTCGCAATGGCCCTAAAGTGACACGATGCGACTCGACCCCCGCCGACTCCAGTTCGCCAAACGTTCGCGTCAACGGATGGGCCGCATCAACCTCGTTGTCGCGATAAGCGCCTATCAGGAAAAAGTATTGAATGTTCTGACTCGTGAGCAGTGGACCGAGCAGGCTCAATGTCGCCGAGTCGGCCCACTGCAGGTCATCGAGAAAGACCACAAGTGGATGGTCTTTGCGCGCCAGAGCGCAAACGAAATTTTGGAAGACGAGCCGGAACCGGTTGAGCGCCTCCGTGGCGCCAAGCGCGGGCGGTTGCGGTTGCTTGCCGATGATCAGCTCGATCTCCGGGATGACTTCGGCCAGCGCGCCACCCTGCGTTCCCAAGGCCGCGGACACCCTTGCGCGCCAGTCGCTGAGGCGCTCCTCGCTTTCGGTGAGCAGGCGCAGGATGAGTCCGCGGAAGGCCTGGATCAATGCGCCGAACGGGACGCCGCGCGCAACCTGATCGAATTTGCCGGAGATGAAATATCCCCGCTCGCGGACGATCGGCTTGTACAATTCCTGAATGAGCGATGTCTTGCCGATGCCTGAATAACCGGCGACCAGCATCAGCGCGGGCGTTCCATCGCAGACGCGATCGAACGCGGCGAGCAACCGCTCCACCTCCCGCTCTCTGCCGTAGAGCGATTGCGGAATGATAAAGCGGTCCGAAATATCGCGGCGCCCGAGAGGAAAAGGGGGGATACGGCCCCCGGTCGCCCATTCGCGCGCGCAAATCTCCAGGTCCGCTTTCAATCCAAGCGCGCTTTGGTATCGCTGCTCGGCGGTCTTGGCGAGCAGTTTCATCACGATCCCGGACAGCGGTTCGGGGATTTCCGGGTTGGTCTCGGCAAGCGACGGAGGCGTTTTCGCGATGTGAAGGTGAATCAACTCAAGCGGATCGTCGGAGCGAAACGGCGGGGCGCCGGCCAACAGCTCGTAGAATGTGACGCCAAGAGCGTAGAAGTCCGTACGATAATCGATCCAACGGTTCATCCGGCCGGTCTGCTCCGGCGAGAGGTAGGCGCCAGCGTGGCGCAGCAATCGCTGTAACTGCGACGTCCGGGTCTCGCCCACGGCGCGCGTGGCGAAACCGAAATCGACCAGAAACGCCTCGTCCACAGACCTGAGCAGGATGCTGTCGGGATTGATACTCTGATGGACGATCTCATGCCGGTGCAGTTCGGCCAGGATTGTCGCGAGCCGGATTGCGAGCTTGAAGAAAGAGTCGAGGCTCAGTTGTCGCGAGCCTAAGAATGATCGCAGCGGTCTCCCGCCACAATCCTCCAGCGCCAGACACCAACTGTCCGCGTCTTTGCCATTGGGGCAGAGCAGATCATAAACGCGCGGGATTCCGGCGATCGTCAATTCGCGCAAGATCTCGAACTCGCGTTCGAGTGTCTCCGCTCCACCAGCGCCCGAAGCTTCACCCTGTGGGATTTTGAGCAGAACCGGTCGCTGATCCGCGCTGCGTTTGCCGCGGTATAGAGCGCCCCAATCGTTGCGTGAAATTTCTTCAATGACCTCGTAACCGGGGATGAGCATGAAAGATTCCTCGGCATGATCATATTCTTGGCCGGATTCACTGAGCAAGCTGTCCAGCGAGGTATCCGCCGTAACCCGGTTGCCGGAGCCAGCCGGCCTACCCAAGTTGTCGAAGACGGCCATTGCGGATCTCTCCTATTGCTCTTCGTAATGCCAGGTCAGCCCGCCGTCCACATAGTAGGTCGAGCCGGTCACGTAATCGGCGTCATCCGACGCGAGAAATACGGCCACGCTCGCCACATCGGCGGTCTGCCCCAATCGCCCGAGGGGAATCTGTCCCAGCAAAGCGTTCAATTTCTTCGGATCGTTGAGCAGTTTGGTATTGATCGGCGTTTCAATGGCGCCCGGCGCGATGTTGTTGATGTTGACGCCAAGCGGCCCAAGCTCGACGGCCAGGTTGCGGGTCAACATCTTAACGCCGCCTTTGCTGGCGCAGTAGGCCGTGAAGTTCGGGAAGGGCAGCTCTTCGTGCACCGAACTGACGTTGACGACACGGCCGCGACGTTCGGTCGTCCGCAGATGCCGGACGAATTCCTGCGTGGCGAAAAAGACGCCCTTCAAATTGACATTGAGAACCTTGTCATAATCTTCTTCGCTCACTTCCCAGAAGGGCGCATGCGTTTCGAGTCCGGCGTTGTTGACCAGAATATCGAGCCGTCCGAAATGCTTGACGCCCTGATTAATCAATCGCCTGATGTCTTCAACATTGCCCAGATCGGCTTTCACGATCAGTCCGCGGCGGCCGGCTGCTTCGACTTCGGCCAACGCCTCTTCCGCGCCCTTCGCCGTGCGGTTGTAATTGATGACGACATCGGCGCCTTCCCGGGCGAAGCGGACGGCGATGGCGCGTCCGATGCCCTGACTGCTTCCCGTTACGAGCGCAATTTTGTCTTTTAGTCTCATTTTTTCTCTCTCTCAATTGTTCATGGAACCCGAGTTATGAGTTCGGGAAAGAAATCCAGGATCGCCTGAGATTTATTCCACTCCCCATCGATTAACCGCCATTTGCACAGGCCGCACGCCAGGAACGTTCAGCCGCATCCGGTACAGTCCGCTCCGCGCGCAAAGGTACAATGTCCTGCCGTCGTCATCGCCCCAGGCCATGTTGTGGATGTGCTTCGGCGCGATGATTGTGCCCAGATGTTTGCCCTCGGCCGAGATCACCCACAGACCGCCGGGGCCTGAGACATAGAGGTTGCCCGCTTGATCCACTTTAATACCGTCAATCGCGTCTTCGCCCGGCGCGCCGGTCATGTCGAAAAAGAGCTTGCTGTTTTCGAGCTTGCCGTCAGCCGTCACTTCATATCGCATGACAACCTTCTTCTTATCGTCCCAGTTCCCAACATACAGATACTTTTCGTCGGGCGAAAACGCGATCCCGTTCGGCCCGGTGAAGTCCGTGCTGATGAGTTGCAGTTTGCCTTTGTAGATCGAATAGACGCCGCTGAACTTCAATTCCTTGCGCGGATCGTCAAAGAACTTCGGCAGGCCGAACGGTGGATCGGTGAAGAACAACGTCCCGTCCGAGCGATAGACCAGATCGTTCGGACTGTTAAGTCGCTTGCCTTCATATTTGTCGGCCAGCGTCGTCTCGCTGCCGTCTTTCTCTAACCGAACAACGCGACGGTTACCGTGTTGATTGATCGTAAGTCGCCCTTGTGGGTCGAGCGTCAAACCGTTCGAGCCGGGCTGCCCGTAATCGGCAATGGCCGAGCCGCTATAGCCGGAAGGCTTGCGGAAGATTTCGAGGTCGCCCGGCTCATTACCGTTCGGCGTGTACTTCCAGATGACGTTGCTGTTCGGATCGCTGAATAGCAGATACCTGCCCTCAGGAACCCAAATCGGGCCTTCGGTGAACTTGAGGCCTTCGGCGAGTTTGAAGATCTTCGGATTCGGGCCGACTATATTCTCGATTCCTTCAGGATCATTCTTCACGATCCGCACATTGACTTCACTGGGAATCGTGGCAAAAGGGCCTGCCTTTTCTGTGCGGTAAAACTCAAGCTTCGCTTCGCGCACCCAGATGAAATTAGTCGGAGGGTTCGAGATC
>DASUFM010000303.1:0-4127 GCA_036274535.1 Blastocatellia bacterium | reverse complement strand
GAGATGCGCTTATGTACCGGCGCTTTTTGTCCCTGTCATTAGGATTATTTCTCGCCGCTTCGATCCTGGCGCCGCGGAGCGGAGCTCAGGACGGGATTCGGTTCGAGATGCCGAAAGACGGGCCCGTGAAAGAAAAGGCGAAACCTGTCCCGACCGCTCAGGCCACGCTCGAAATATTGAACGGCCAATCGGCGAAAGTTGATTCGCTCACCGACGGCGACGCGGTGAAGATGAAAGTCACGCTGGAAACCCCCGCCCCGCTGGCCTGCGTCGCCTCATTCAAATTCGCCGATGACGATCGAAAAGAAAGCCGGATCGACACCTGCATTATCGCGGCCGGCGCGCAGAGTTGCGAAACGAAGGTGGCGCCCGCGCTCGGCTGGTTTTGGAGCAAGGACGGCAAAGGATTTCCCGATCGCGAGATTCGCGTCGAATCGGGCGATTACGGCGTGGTGAAATTTTCGGCGACTGCGAAGCTGCGGATCTCCGCGCGCCCGGTCGTGCTGGTTCACGGTCTGGCGTCGAACGCGGCCACGTGGGCTGAATACACGAAGCCGGGCGGCTATCTGTCGGCGATGGGGTTGCGAGGATTCGCGGTCGGCGACGGGCAGTACGAAGGATCTATGTTCATGGGCGACCCGTCGCAGCCGCTCAAGCAGACGAAGACGATCGCGCAGAACGCGGAAGAACTCGCCCGCTATATCGCGGGGGTCAAGCGCGCGACCGGCGCGCATGCCGTGGATCTGGTCGCGCACAGTATGGGAGGATTGATCTCGCGTTATTACATTGACCGCTTGATGGGAGACCGCGATGTGGCGCAATTGATCATGCTTGGCTCGCCGCACGGCGGGACGAGTTGCGCAAGTTTGCCCGCCTCGCTCGGGTTCTATCTGCCGGCGACCCTGGAGTTGCGCCCGTCTTATCTGACCGAAGTCTTCAACCGCCAGATTACCCGCCGCCGGGGCGTTCCGTTCCATTTGCTGGCCGGTAATCCGATCACCGATCCGTTCAAGTCGCCCTGCGCGGCGACGCCCAGCGATCTGGTCGTGAGCCGCCTGAGCGTCGCAGCCGTCGGCGCGCCGATCTCCGAGTCGCCGCTGCTACACACTGATATGACCGAGTCGGAGCGAATCTTCAAGGACTTCGTCTCGCCGCGTCTGCAAAGACAGGCCGGAGAATTTCCCGTCGAGTCTAATACCCCCGATTCGACCAAGACGACGCCAGGAGCGGCGCCGGAGCAGTTCACGAAGGTCTTCACCGGCCACGTCAACGCCGGCGGCAGTCGTGAAGTCGCCATCAATCTGGATAAATTATTGGTGGCCAGTTTCGCGCTTTATGACACGAGTCGTTCGCTGTCGGTCACGGTTCGCGGCGCGAACGGCAATGTCATCAACCTGACTTCCGGGGAAAACGGCCTCGTCGAGGTCAAGGATCCGGCGGCGCTCTTTACACTGGGCTACGGATTCGATAATCCGAAGCCCGGAGAATGGAAAGTCACCTTGAAGGCCACTCAGCAAACGCCGGGCAGGGGCGCTGATTATGCGCTCGCGGCCAAAGTCGTCGGCGGCGCTACGCTGCGATCGAGGGCCGATCGGATGGTCACGACGCCGGATCAACCGGTCACTATCTCAAGTTCGCTTGAATTCGCCGGTCGCCCGCTGCCCGGAGCGACCATCCAGGCCCTGATCCGCCGTCCCGACGGCGGAACTGAAGAAGTGAATTTTACCGGCGGCGATGAAAAACGCGCTGTATGGACCCCGAAAGAATCCGGCTTCTACGGCGTCGATGTCATCGCGCGAGGCGCGACGCCAGACGGGTTGCGGATCGAACGCGCCGATTTTCTGTCTTTTGAAGTACAACCCGACCCCCAACGCGGACAATTGAGTCTGGCGCTGATGGTCATCGCCGGGATAACATTGCTTACGGTGATCATCTTCTGGCTAATGAATCGTTTCAGGCGCAGCGCCAGGCAATCGTTTTAATAGACCTATGCCCTATAGGCCTATAAGTCCCATAAGGAGTAAAAATGAAGTTCTTTATCGACACCGCAAATCTGAAAGAGATTCGTGAGGCGGCGAGTCTGGGCATACTCGACGGCGTGACAACCAATCCGTCGCTCATCGCCAAAGAGGGCAACGTGGATTTCAAGGAGCACATTCTGAAAATCTGCGAAATCCTCAATTGGGAAGGCGCTTCAGTAAGCGCCGAAGTCGTCGCCACCGAATACGAAGGGATGATTGCTGAAGGCCGCGATCTTGCGAAAATCCATCCCAACGTCTACGTCAAACTGCCGATGACCAGGGCCGGATTGCAGGCCACGCACACGCTCTCAAAAGAGGGCATCCGCATCAACCAGACGCTGATCTTCAACGCCACGCAGGCGCTGATGTCTGCGAAGGCCGGCGCGACTTTCGTCAGCCCGTTCATCGGCCGTCTCGACGACATCGGCCACGAAGGCATGGGATTGATCGGTGAGATTCGGGAAATTTACGATAACTACGGATTCAACACACAGATTCTGGCGGCCAGCATCCGCCACACGCTGCACGTGATCGAATCGGCCCGGCTCGGCGCGGACATCGCAACCATGCCCTTCAAGGTGATCGATCAGTTGCTCAAACACCCGTTGACCGACATCGGCCTGGCCAACTTCCTCAAGGACTGGGAAAAGATCAAACAGTAGAATCGGCCACAGAGCCACAGAGCCGGAGAGACAAGGGGACAAGGAGACGGGGAAAGGAATAGAAGATTCTCCCTGCCTCCCCTTCTCCTTTTCCCCTTGTCTTTCTTCCTTTGTGTCTCCGTGGCAAACTGATGCCGAAAGCTGAAGTTATTTGAAACGCCGCGGCTACTGAGGACAAGGACAAAATGACGAAGAATATTTGCAAACAATGTGGGAACGCTCTGACCAAAGCGGGGGCGAAGTTTTGCACGATTTGTGGCGCTACTGTGGACAGCGCTGAACTCGCGGATCTAAGCAATCAGGAAACCGTGGCTTTGCCGGGTGAACAAAAGAATCAAGCGGATTTCTCCACCGAAGTAATTCCGGCGATAAATCCTGTTTCTTTCGCGACGGAAGAAATGCCGAAACCGGTAATCACTGCGCGGGCTGCGGAGAGATCGACGGAAGTTATCGAGGCTATCGCCCCCACGCCCGCCACACGACCGCTGCAACTCCCGGTAGAACCGGCGCAAGCGGCGCCGCCAGCCGCCCAGCAGCCGGAAAAGAAATCAGAAAAGAAGTCAGAAAAGAAATCGGGAAAGAAGTCGGAAAAGAAATCAGAAAAGAAATCGGTAGAGAAATCAGGAAGCCGGAAGAAACTGGCTTTGGCCGCCGCGGTTGGCGTTGTGGCGCTGGTGGTTGTGGTGGCGGCGTCATTTTTCCTTATCAACTCGCGTAATGCGACCGAGGCTCAAGCCGTGACCCAACCCGCTGGCGCCGCCCAACCACCTACATCGGCTACGTCAGCGCAGCCCATCGATCAACAATCTAATCCATCGGCTAATCCGCCGGTCAATTCGCAATTGAGCCAGCCGTCCGGCGCCGGCGCGAATAATAAGGCTCAATCGCAACCCAGGCCGCAATCGGGTCCATCAAGCAGTGAGCCCAAATCGCCCGCTGTTCAGAACAATGCGGCCGCTTCAAAACCACAACAGCAGGCGGCCGTGAACCCCACGCCGTCGGCGCCCAAACTCACCGCCGAGGACCATAAAAAACTGGGGATCAATCACATGAACAGCGGCCGCTTTCAGGAGGCGCTGGCGGAGTACGAATCCATGAAGAGACTCGATCCGGGCAACAAGGATGTCTATTATCTGATGGGACTGACTTACGGTAAGATGAATCAATTGGACAAAGCTCTCGAATCTTATCGTCAATGCACATCGGGCACTTACGTTGGCGTGGCGCAGAGCGCCGTGAAGAATCTGGAAAAGAAACTCAAGGTCAGCGCGAAATGATCTTGTGAGCCGTCAGCCGGTTGTCCTTCGCGACGTAAATCAGCTCTGCAATTTCGTCATTCGAAAACCGGTAATCGAGATCATCCAGCGCGACTACGCGTTCGGTCAGGCCCGTATTCAGGTTGACGCCCGCCAACCCTCGCCCGCCTTCGGGCTCCAAATCGGTG
>DASUFM010000302.1:0-8835 GCA_036274535.1 Blastocatellia bacterium | reverse complement strand
TCAGTTACCGGCGTGGTCGTCTATCTGATGCTTTATCAGCTCTACTGAAGAGAGACGGAGAGACGGAGAGACGGAGGATGGAAGATCGAAGATCGAAGATAGAAGATGGCGATCCTCGATCCTCGATCCTCGATCTTCGATCCTCCGTCCTTCTGTCCCTCCGTCCCTCCGTCTCTCTGTCCCTCCGTCTAATGCGCGCTCGCCTCGGTTACTGGCGCCACAGTGAGGGGGATGTCGCGTGAGGCCTGATTGCCGAAGAAATCTTCCGCAAAGACCCGCAGCGTGTAATTGCCCGGCGCGATTCGCGAGGCGTCGAGGAAAGATTCGCGGGCGAGGCCGCCGCCCGCGACGTTGGTCACGATGTAACCGAAGACAGTCGATCCCTCATAACCGGACTGGCTGCCTGCGGCGTAAACGAGTTTGACCATGTCCTGATTGATGGGCAGGCGATCGAAGACCAGGTTATAGAGCGGCTGTTCGAACCCCGTTTCGGGCAAGCCATCCAGGCGCAACAACTGATAGCCCAGCCGATAAAGGCCCAGCCGCCGCCGCTGCGGGTTGCCGTCCAATCGATCATAGGCGCGGACGATGACGCGCGCGCGCCCGTTGATCAAGCATGTTTTCGTCCTTCTGTTCGTTTTAGCCGAATCGAAAAGCGATTCGCCGATTTCATTGGTGACCGCCACGCTTTCGATCGTCGGGGCGACGGTGTCATTCAGCCCTGGGAACCGCAGGGCCGCGAGCGGGTTGCTCTCCATGGCGGAAGGTCCGGCGATCAGGTGGACGTGATGCAGGCTGTTGAGCGCGCCGATCGGGTCGCCGGCGTTGATTCGCGTTCCTCGCCGCAAGCGAATTCCGGTGATTCGCCCATTTTCGTCGCGGCGAAAAGTGATCGCGCCGTTGGGGAAATAGCCGCCTGGCTCGCCGCTCCCATCACGTCCCACGCGCAGATGAATGTAGCCGATGAGCGGCAATCGCAAACGTTCGCGCCCGCTGCCCACGCCGTCGACCGCAATCGTCAGTGTGACGCGTTCAGAAAAGATCGCGCGCGCAGTCTCGCCGTAAGCTCCGGGAATGTCCAATCCGTTATGGAACCACGCGTCGTGATCGGGAAGCAGTTCGCCACGAATTTCGCCGAATGTGCCCGCGATGTCGCGCCTCGCATGCGGCGGGTCGTAAGGCCATCGTGGCGGGACAGCGCTCCGGATGTCGGAGGCTTTGATCGTAGCGGCGGCGGGATCGGACGGATATCCGAAGCTCGCGCCTTCCGGGACCACGGCTCGGATCAGCCCGTTGTCCGTGTCGGCGAAAACGAGCGCGTCAGACGGCCCAAAATCCAATAACGACGGGCGATTAAGCTTCGCATTCTCGACCGGGCCGTCAATAAGACCGCCAGGGTATCCACCTCCGACGACCGTCGTCACGACCTGGCTCTTCAAGTCGATCATCCGCACGCTCGAGTTGCTTGCGCAGGTGACAAAAATCATCCCGTCGCGGCGCGTCGCGATCCCCATTGGTTCGCCGAAAGTGGCTTCCGCAAGATAGCCGTCGCGGTCTCCGGGGGCGCCGGATCCGGCGATTGTCGTCACGGCGCCGTCGAGGGTCACGCGGCGGATCCTGTGGTTGCCGGTGTCGGCGACCAGCAAAGACCCATCCGCGCCGACCGCGATCCCGCAGGGGGTATCGAATCGCGCCTCGGCGCCGCGTCCGTCCCGGAATCCCGGTTCGCCGCCGCCCGCAAGCGTGCGAACGCGCCCGTTTTCGATCGCGCGTATGCTGTCATTGTAAGTGTCAGCGACGAAAATCACGCCGTCCTTATTGACGGCGACGCCGACCGCGCCGTTGAAGCGCGCCTGATCGACGTCGCCGTCTGCGAAACCACTCTGGCCCGGCGCGCCGGCGACCAGGACGGGCTGAGAGAGAACGCCCGTTCCAATGTCAATTCGGACGATCGTATGTTCGCCTGTATTGGCTACGATCAACGACCTCTTGCCGAACCAGCCGTCCCGGGCGTACGCCAGCCCGGAAGGCGTGTTAAGCCCGGATGTGATCGTATTCATAATTCCATCGGCTTCGATCCGCAGGACGCTGTCCCCGGTTCCGTCGCTGAAATAAACACGGCCTTTGTTATCAACCGCGACGCCGAAGAGGTCGGGTAGCGTGGAGTTTGATAGCTTCAACCCCGGCCCGCCGACTGTCATCACCTTCGCGAGCGGCTTAGGCGGACGGGGTAGAAACAGCCGGAAGAACGCCAGCAGGGCGATTACGGTTAACACGATCATCGATGAAACGACGACGGCCACGACGCGGCGCGCGCGCGTCACGCCGGTTGATGATTTCAACTTGGCGTCCTGGGGGGGTGAGCTTGATTTCTGAGATTCCATTGGATTCATGCGCTGCGGCAAGTCAGCGCCGCGAGCGGTAGCGAGCATCCCTCTTCATACTGACTCCATGACAATTCCCCGCTCGCTACTGCTCGCGGCGCTGATTACGCGCGGGAAGTTTATCGAAGCGACAAGTCAGCGACATTGGTTGTAGCAATCTCCGGTCCCTCTTTCGACTGACCGGCGCGGGGAGTTTATCAAACAATCTAAATCACCCGGCCTCAAAACAGACAAAAATAAGAGACAAAAAAATACAGGACGAGATATTAAGATCGCTCCCATACCACTAAGCGTTGATTACGCCGCCGCATGGCCCTACACTCTGTCGTGTGCAAATTGTCAATCGCGCAAACCTCCCGGTCGAAACACTGACGGCTCTCGAACGCGAATTACCGAGATTCGGCACGCTGCAGGAGTTCGTCCTGTGGGGGGCGCGGGAGCGGCCGCCGGTGTTATTGATCGAAACAATTGCGTTCGATGAATACACTCACGACGTGATTGCGCCATGGCAGGCTCAGGGCGATGGACTGACTTTGGTATTGGAGTCGACCTGACAGGGAGAAATCACGGCGGTCGCCGTGTGGGATCATCATCCGAGCGCCGATGAACTGTTGGCCTCGCGAATCGCCGCCGGTTGGCGGCCCACGCCGAGCCCTTTGCGCGACGGAGACAAAATACTAGGCCATGCAGCTTGCCTGCTTCATTGACGCAGAAGACGTAATCATCCGGTCATATGGCATATTTAATATGCCATATGGAATATGAAATATGGCGAGGGGATGGGAAAGCAAATCCGTCGAAGACCAGATAGAAGAGGCACGACGCTCGCAAGGCGATGCTGAAGGTCATGTCCAATCACCCGAAGAGCGAGAGCGAGAGCGCAAGGTCGAGAGCTTGAAGTTGGAGCGAAGCCGTTTAACCGAACAATTACACCGCGCGCGTTCGGAAGCTTATCAACGGATGATTCGACAATCTCTTAAGGCGATCGAGGAAGAGATCACCGCCCTGAGCGCAGTTCGAGATTAGACACACAATCCTATGAATGAACCCAACCAGATTGGCCAGATTGGCCGGATTGGCGAGAATGGGCCGGCTGCCGAAAGAGCCGGCGCGGCGCCAGCGACAGTTCCGATCGGCGAAGCGCCCGCCCGACGCGGCCTTAAGTTTTACGCGCGCGGCGGATTAATGTTCTTCAAAAAGATGTGGCCTGCCCTTTACGACCTGTCGACTACCGAGACATACGTCAACGCGTCGGCCATCGCGTTCAACGTCATGTTGTCGTTCTTTTCGTTCGCGGTGTTGATGGGCAGTTTTTTGATCAACGTGCTGCACTGGCAACGCGGCTATGAAACCAGCTTCTTCCTGATGAGGTCGATGTCTCCGGATGTGTCGAAGGAGTTGTTCGACAGCCTGGATTCTGTGACGCGCGGGCCGGGCGGTAAGGCGACGATAATCTCGTTCGCGCTGATGATCTATGGGGCTTCCGGAATATTTCAACCGCTCGAAGCGGCTCTCAACCGCGCCTGGGGATTCAAGGAGCGCGACTTTATCAAACAGTACGCGACGTACCTCATGCTGGCGGTCGCCTGCGTGTTGATTATGATGGGTCCGGTGGCGCTGGGGAGCTTATACGATTATTTGATCGGCGAAGTGGCCGGCCTGTTCAACGTGGTCGTCAGCGCAGTCGCGCGAAAGTACGTTTTCTACGTCCTGGGCCCGATCATTTTTCTGCCTTTCATCGCGCTGTTATTTTTCGTCATCTACTATTTCGTCCCGAACGGAAAAGTGGACGCGGCCCAGACGATCTTTACATCAATAGCGACAGCGCTATTATGGATGATCGCCATGTTCGGCTACTGGCTGGCTCTCCCTTTGCTCGATTTTAAAGGGAGCTATAACAAACTGGCCTCGCTGATGGCGCTGGTCACCTGGGTTTTCATCTCATCATTCATTCTGATTCTCGGAGCGAATCTCTCGGCGCACAAAGTGCTGCCCGAATCCTGGACAGGTTATCTGCCTTTGAGGAAACGAGCGGCGACGGCGGGAGTTCAATCTCAATAGTATTCTTGATTTCCGCCCTGCGGTTTTTCCCCTTTCCGTCAGAGCGCGCCACGAACGAGCAAAAACCTCTCTGGGAGCGCGGGCGTCCATGCCTGCGGTCTTCCGGCAATGGCCGAGTGGCCGATGCAAGCGGGCAGTGGCGCCTGCGTTCCTGGAGAACTTTCAGAGGAGGTAGTATGAAAAGCAATTTGTTTGCTCGTTGCTTTGTCGTGATTCTGGTACTCGCAGGGCTTGCCCTGGCGCAATCCGGGCGCAAGCCGGCGCCGGCCTCGCCGACCCAGGGGCAGGGCCCGAAAGAATCCGCCGAGAGGGAAAGAACTGTCAACCGCCCACTGGCCGACAACACGCCTGTCACGGTCGATGAAACCGGAACGATCAAGATGGACACGGCGCTAGTCAACATTCCGGTCAGCGTCATTGACCGCGACGGCAAATTCGTTCCGTTCCTCAAAAAGCGGGATTTCCGGCTTTACGAGGACGGCGTTGAACAGGACATCGAGAATCTGATCTCGGTCGAGACGCCGTTCCACGTGGCGCTCGTGATCGACACGTCCAACAGCACCATGTTCAGGCTGGAAGACATACAGGACGCCGCCTTCGCCTTTGTCAAACAGTTGAGGGAAGATGACAAGGTAATGATCGTGTCCTTCGACGGCAAGGTTCGTTTCCATTGCGACTTCACCAGCGATTACGAGACGCTGCGCCAGGCGATTTACGAAACCCGCACCGGCGGCAGCACGAAACTTTATGAAGCCGTCGATAAGGTGGTCGACCGTCTGGATGAGATCCACGGCCGCAAAGCCGTCGTGCTTTTTACAGACGGAGTCGATACCTCAAGCCGCCGGGCAAATTACCATAACACCATCGATAGAGTGGAGGAATCGGGCGCGCTGTTCTATCCGATCAGATACGACACTGAGAACGAGCAGCAGGGCGGCGCCCCCCCGAGCGCCAATCCCGGTCCATTTCCCATGCCCTGGCCTAGCCCGACCCCTGGTCCTTATCCGCCGACCCGCCGCAAATGGCCTTTTGACAAGCTGGCGTCGCCGATGTTCCAAAAATGGCCCAGCCGCATTCCTTCGGGCGGCGGCGGAACGGGCGGCGATGACTATCGCAAGGGCGCGCGTTATCTGCAGGAACTGGCCAATCGTAGCGGCGGCCGACTCTACCAGGCTGATACGCTCTATAATGTGTCGCAGGCTTTTTCAAATATAGCCGAAGAGTTGCGACACCAATACGCGCTCAGTTACTACCCGACCAACTCGAAAAAAGACGGCGCATACCGGCGCGTCAAAGTCCGCCTCGAAAAACAGGGGCTGATCGTTCGCGCCCGTGAAGGCTACCGCGCGGCCACGGAAGCGCCAGCGGCTTCGACAGGCGACACGGATCATAGCGAACGCCCCGAGATGAAACGGAAACAACTGGCTACACAGTGACGATTTAGCCACAGAGACACAGAGACACAGAGAGGGAAAGACGGGGAGATATTTTCGCCCAGTTTCTCTTTCTCTTCAGCTCTGTGACTCTGTGACTCTGTGGCTAAGTCTTCAGCGCAATTCGAGGATGTGTTTGCTGACCAGGTCTGAATAGGACTTATATCCGCCGCTCGAATATTCCTTGACGAAACTCTCCATCGTTTGGAGGAGCTGTGTGCTGTAATAACCGTTGACTGATTGCGGGTGTTCGTATCCCCATGCGCCGTTGAAGTAGCTCCGGATGATGACGCTGCGTTCCTGGCGCGGCAGCAGGCTGACATTCTCGGCGAAGCGTTTAAACTCATCGTCACTGAATCCGCGCATCAGGTAAAATTCCACGTTGGAAGTATAAAGGGCCGAGACTCGCTCGCCTCTTTCATCCAGGTAACGCGCGATGCTCTTGAGCGCGTGGCCGCCGGCCAGGTTGGCGACGATCGGGATTATCAGGTTGCGCTCCTCCAGCGACCGCAGGAAGCGAAAATCGTCTTCACTCGCCAGGAAGTTGCATTGTTTGCCGGTCAGGTCTTTTTCGAACAGCAGATCGCGATAACTGGGATAGTACCAGCGCGGCGGGCGGCCTTTACTCGTGAATTTCAGATCGGGGCCCGCGTCGAAAAATGCGGTATGAATGCGGCTGATCGTGTCCAACTCGGCAGGGACGAGTTTCACGCCGAAGCTTTGCGCCTTCGATATGATTTCGGCTTTGGTCTTTTCAAACAGCTCGCGGTTCGACGGGGTCTTGTCGAGATAGCCGATGATCTCCTGTATTCCGCGCGAGTCCCAAGATTTCAGGTCCGGCGGAAGAGGTCTGCCGAAGAGCAGGCAGAGGTATTCGAGCCGGTTGCCAGAGAGCGCGAAAAGCGATTTGAAGAAAAGATGCTGGAGCAGGTTGTCGCGCCGGATGTCCGTGATGAAAACGATGGATGGCCTGATCTGCGCGATGTATGAGAAGTTCTGATCCGGCCCGACGCCTATATAAGCGCCGCCTGAGACTTTCATCTCTCGAATTTTCCCCATCACGTGCAGATAGGAGGCCTCATTCGAGATTAGATTGTCCGAGTCGAAATAGCCGTTCGCCTCGGAGAATTTTTCGACGATCTGCGCGAACCCCTCTTTAGTGAGCCCCCTTTCGCTATTTCCGCCCTTTTCGCTCTTTTCGAGTGATTGGACGGGCGCAGGCAGGCCGGCAATTTGAGCCGCCCTCATGTCTTTCGGCCTGAAAGTGAACGGGGTCTTCGGCTGCAGCGACGCGGTCTGCGTCAGAAAGCCGAATATAAGAGCAGGCAAAAAGAGCTTCCTGATTCCTCGCATGATCGGGTCTCCTTCTCAATCTATGGTCATTTAAGTAATATTTTGGCGGAAAGGATTTAACCACAAACTCACTGAGAGTTGTACAGGAAAAAATAATGGCATCGAAAAAGACGGTTAAGAAAAAACCAGCCAGGAAACCAGCCAGGAAAGTGTCCGGGAAACCGGTCAAGAAGACCTCTTTCAAAAAATCGGGGGACGGAGTGAAGACTCTGGCCTTTGACATAGGCGGTTCGGGATTGAAAGCCTCGCTGCTCGATGATCGTGGAGAAATGATCACCGAGCGCGCGCGCGTAGATACGCCGAAACCCTGCCCGCCCGCCCTGCTCCTTGAGAAATTGAAGGAATTGACGGCGCAGCTTCCGCCATTCGACCGAGTGTCGGTCGGTTTTCCAGGGCCGGTGCGCAAAGGCAAAACGCTGTCGAGCGCAAACCTCGGATCCGGCGAATGGACCGGCTTCGATCTGCAGCGGGCAATAGCGAAACAGACCGGTAAACCGACTATTGTCATTAATGACGCTGACATGCAGGGACTCGGCGCTATTCAAGGCAAAGGGGTCGAAATGGTAATCACGCTTGGCACGGGACTCGGGTCGGCGCTGTTTGAAGACGGACGGCTCGCGCCGCACATCGAACTGGCGCACATTCCCTTTCGCAAAGGGCAGACCTATGAAGAGCAACTGGGCAATCGCGCGTTCAAAAAGGCCGGCAGGGACGAATGGAACAGGCGATTGGCCAAGGCGGTTGAGGTCTTCCGCTCGCTGACCAATTTCGACAAGCTCTACATCGGCGGCGGCAACGCCTCGAACGTTATTATCGATCTGGGTCCCGACGTCGAAGTCGTCTCCAACACGCTCGGATTGCGCGGCGGCATCTGGCTCTGGAAAGACTCTGATTTGAGCGACGGCGTCCAGAAATGAAGACAAGGATAGGGGGAGACAAGGAGAGGAGATTAGATCTTATTTCCTTGTCCCCTTGTCCTCTTGTCCCCTTGTCCCCTTGCCCCCTTGCCCCCTTGTCCCCTTATGCCTCTTTACCTCGTCTCAACGCCGATCGGCAATCTTGAAGACATCACGCTGCGGGCGCTGCGCGTGATGAAAGAAGTCGATCTGATCGCCTGTGAAGACACGCGGCGCACGCGGCGGTTGCTGGATCATTTCGGAATCGGCAAGCCGTTGATCAGCTATCACGAACACAACGAACTGAAGCGCGCCGAGGAACTGGCCGAGAGGCTGTCGCGAGGCGAATCGATTGCGCTGGTGACTGACGCCGGCACGCCCGGAATTTCCGATCCGGCTTACCGAATCGTCGTGGCCGCCGTCGAGCGCGGCGTCACGGTGACGCCCGTGCCCGGCGCGACGGCGCTCGTCGCAGGGCTTGTCGCTTCGGGCCTGCCGACCGATTCGTTTCTCTTCGCCGGTTTTTTGCCGCCCAGGAAACAGGCGCGACGCGCAAGGCTGGATGAGTTGAAGGCGGAGCGCGCGACGCTGGTCTTTTACGAGGCGCCGCACCGAATCTTGGAGACCCTCCAGGACATAGCGGAAATCTACGGCGACCGGGAAATCGTACTAACTCGCGAGCTGACGAAGCTTCACGAGGAGTTTCTT
>DASUFM010000301.1:0-2365 GCA_036274535.1 Blastocatellia bacterium | reverse complement strand
CGCCTATCGGACGAAGCGCCGCGCGCCGTCCGGGGGCCTTTGGCCGGGGATCGCAAACTACTACTGACGATGACGGGGCCTTCGAATTTGAAGGCCTGTCGCCCGCCTCTTACGTGATCTCGGCCTCCGCGCCGGGCTACATCACGCCGCCTCCGATAGAGGACGAAAACAGTTATGGCGTTTACCGCGCCGGCGATGTCGCGAACGTTACGCTCGCGCGCGGCGGAGTCATCACCGGCAGGGTCGTGAACGCCTCGGGCAATCCTTTGACCGGCGTCAGCGTCAATGCGATTCGCGTCGGAGGATTGGACGGCGAGGCCGACAATCAACTTGTGTTCCAAGGCTTCGGCCGCGCCTGGCGCACGGATGATCGCGGAGTCTATCGCATCTACGGCCTCGTCCCCGGCTCCTACATTATTCAGGCAGGGCCACCGGGGCAGGCCGGCGGATTAGGAGGACCGATGGCGAACTTTCTGTCAGCGTTCAGCGGAGACGCGCCGACCTATTACCCGTCTTCGGCGCGCGATGTCGCAACTCCGGTCGCCGTCCGAGCGGGCGAAGAGGTCGCGGGACTTGACGTCAGTTATCGAGGGGAAAAGGGCCGCGTAGTAAGCGGCCGCATTGTCGCGAAGGCCGGCGATAATGGTTTCGGCGCGGCGCAAATCGTTTTGAGCGTCGCCGGATCGGACGCCGTCGTCGCGACGACTGTGCAAATGGACGCAGGCCGGATGAACATCGGGCGAGGCGGGGGCGAGGGCCGGGGCTTTGCGTTTTATGGCGTTCGTGACGGCGAATACGACATCGTCGCGTTGCGCGCCGGGGGCGGGGCGGAGAGCGACGCCGTATCGGCGCCACGCCGCGTGTCGGTTCACGGCGTTGACGCCGGCGGAATCGAACTGGCCCTGACTCCGCTCGCATCGATCAGCGGGCGCGTCACCGTCGAGAAGAAAGCGGATGTCTGTCAGAGCCCCCGCGCCTCATCGGTCGAAGAGATTTTGCTGACCGCCGAACACGATCGAGCCCAGACTCAGGAACCCACGCTGTTGAGCCAATTGATATCCGCGCGTTCGGGGCGGCCGGTCGCTCCGAACGCGACAGGCGAATTCACGCTTCGCAATCTGCAGGCGGGACGCCATCGCGTGACCGCGCGATTGCCCGATGAAAACTGGTACGTTCGGTCTATAAGCATGGGCGGCCTGGGCGGCAGGGGCGGCTCGGAAAGCAAGCCGTCCGCGCCGAGCGCGCGCAGGACCGCGACGCGAGTCCCGGTCAACGTCGCGCGCGACGGCGTCACGCTCAAGGCCGGCGAAAAGCTGAATGGAATAACAGTGACGATCGCCGAAGGCGCGGCGACGCTGAAAGGGCGGCTGGCCGCGGGCCAGGGCGGCCAGATTCCGGGCAAAGTCCGGGCATATTTGATCCCAGCCGAAAAAGAGGCCGCTGACGACCTGCTGCGTTACGCGCATGCGAACGCGAACGGCGAGGGCGACTTCAATTTCAAAAATCTGGCGCCGGGCCGTTATTACCTGCTGGCGAAGCCCGCCAAAGACGGCGACAGTAACGCCGAGCGCGCGGTTCTGCGTAAAGAAGCTGAAGCCGCGGGGAATGTCATTGAGTTACAACGCTGCCAGCGCGTCGAAGATTACAAGCTCACGATTCAGCCTCACTGATTACAGACAGTCCGACCGCAAAGGACGCGGAGGTTCGCAGAGAGAGCGCAATGCCGGTGTTTCTTTGCGAACCTCCGCGTCCTTTGCGGTTGGATATTCCCGTGGTTTGCAAAATTGCCTTCAGCCGTCATAATTGGCCTTGATCCTCATAGATTCATCTCTCCAATAAAATTCAATTACCAAAGGGAATAAAATGTCACAAAACAAAAATCGCACGGCCACAATCGAAACCAATAAAGGCACGATCAAATTCGAACTTTATGAAGACCTGGCGCCGATCACGACCGGGAATTTCATCGAACTCGCTCAGCGCAATTTTTACGACGGACTGAAATTCCATCGTGTCGAACCGAACTTCGTCATCCAGGGCGGATGCCCTTATGGCACGGGCACGGGCGGATCTGGCAAGAACATTCCACTGGAGGTCTCGCCGAATTTGAAGCACGGCGAGGCGGGCGCCGTGGCGATGGCGCGGGCAAACGATCCGAACAGCGCAAGCTCCCAGTTTTACATCACGCTGGCGCCTACGCCATTCCTGGACAGTAAATATGCGGTTTTCGGCCGCGTGACCGAAGGCATGGATGTGGCAGGGCAGATTCGCGTGGGCGACGTGATGAATAGCGTAACCATAGCGTAACCATGGAAGGGGAAGGCGAGTGATTCGGGCTGAAAAATATCTTTAGGCCGATCGGCCC
>DASUFM010000300.1:0-3163 GCA_036274535.1 Blastocatellia bacterium | reverse complement strand
TCCTTGATGCCCTGACTTGATTTCATTGGGCTTTACAATCTATCGAATTCCAAAAAGGAAATTCTATGAACAAAACATCATACGCTCCAGCAAAGATGGCGCGCGTCGCGCTTCCGCTGTTGATAACTTTGCTCTGCGCTTCATTCTCGGCGGCCCAGGCGCCCGCTCGGGCCGACGCCTATGAAGTGACGGTTCAGACCGGCGTGAGAGTAAAGATGCGCGACGGCGTACAACTCGTCGCCGACGTTTACCGCCCTAAAGCCGCCGGTAAATTTCCGGTTCTGCTCACGCGCACGCCGTACAACCGCCGCGATTTCAATACCGGAATGTACCTTGCGGCGCGCGGCTACGTGGCCATTCTGCAGGACACGCGCGGGCGGTTCGATTCCGGGGGCGAATTTTATCCTTTCAAAAACGAGATCAACGACGGTTACGACACCGTCGAATGGGCGGCGTCGCTGGATTACTCGAACGGAGACGTCTGTATGTTCGGCGGTTCCTATGTCGGCGCCACGCAGATGCTCGCCAGCGTTTCAAAGCCCCCGCATCTTAAAGCGATCTTCCCTTACGTAACGGCGTCCGAGTATTACGACGGATGGACTTATCAGAGCGGCGCGCTGATGCAATGGTTCGCCAGTTCATGGACTTCCGGCCTGGCTGAAGACACGCTTCGCAAAATAGTCGGTTCCAGGCAGCGCCCGAAAGACTGGGTCCAGCAGCTTCCGGTCGAAGATTACCGTTTGATCGCCCTTCCGACCCCGCAGGAGGTCGCGCCGTATTTCCGCGACTGGGTAGAGCACGAGCGCGACGACGAATACTGGCGGAAATGGAAAATCTCGGATCATTACCACGAGATGAACGTCAAGGCGCTGCACGCCGGCGGCTGGCACGACATCTTCCTGAAAGGCTCGATCAAGAATTTCGTGGAGATGCGCAAAGGCGCGGCCACGCAGGAAGCGCGCGACGGCCAGCGGCTGCTCGTCGGCCCCTGGGCGCATGCGGGGACTTCGCCCGAAGGCAAAATCGGCGACGTGGTTTTCGGCAAACAGGCCGTACTGAACATGAACGCGACGATAGTCAAATGGGCCGATTTCGCGCTGAAAGGCGTTAAGAACGAATTCGCCGGCGACGCCCCCGTCCGCATCTTCGTGATGGGCGACAATGTCTGGCGTGATGAAAAGGAGTTCCCATTGGCCCGCACTCAGTATACGAAGTATTACTTCCACTCGAACAAGGGCGCCAACTCAGCGGGCGGCGACGGCGAACTTTCGGTAAAGACCCCGGGCAAAGAGAAGGCTGACACTTATGAATACGACCCGCAGAATCCGACTCCGACCATCGGCGGACGGCTGTGCTGCGGCGCCGCCATTCAGCCCGGCCCGTTCAATCAGAGCCCGAATGAATCGCGACAGGACGTGCTTGTCTTCTCCACTCCGCCGCTTGAACGCGACACCGAAGTCACCGGTTACATCACCGTCGAACTTTACGCTTCGACTTCCGCGTCCGACACCGATTTCACCGCCATGATCGTGGACGTTGATTCGACGGAAGGCGGAGGCGGGTACGCGCGATTTCTGACCGACGGTATTGTGCGCGCCCGCTATCGCAACTCTACGGAACGAGCGGAGCCTGTCGAACCGGGTAAGGTCTATAAATATGTGATCGACCTGTGGGCGACGAGCAACGTCTTCAAGGCCGGACACCGGATTCGCGTCTATATCTCCAGCAGCAATTTCCCTCGCTTCAACCGCAACCTCAACACCGGCGAGCCGGCGCTCGGCGCGACAAAGATGATCAAGGCGAATCAGACTATCTATCATGACTCGGATCACCCATCATCTATAATTCTGCCGATCATTCCCAGATAGCCACGGAGCCACAGAGGCGCAGAGACAAAAAACACGTTGTATCCAACATTTTCGTCTCTGCGTCTCTGTGGCTGATTTGTTACGGGTCTGTTCGATTGAGGACTGACTGAAGGGGCGCCCCGAAATAAGCTCTCTGCTCTCCCATTTTTCCCGTGTTTTTAATTCGATGAACGAGGCAAGTCTGAGCAGGCGCGCCCGTTCTTAATAAGGGTTGACTTCGATTAAATGTGAAGAGGGAGGAAATTCCATGGCGAACAGCAGAGGCGCATGCGCGCTCATTTTATCACTGGGTTTAACAGCCCTGATCTCTTTGGCCTGTGAAAGGGAAACCGAGCGTATAACCACAGTAACTGAGCCAACCCCGAGTCCGGGCATGGGCGGGAGTCCGTCGCCGACCGGCGCCGCAAGCCCATACGCAAGCCCAACCGGAAGCCCGGTCGCGCTCACTTCGTCCGAAAAAGATTTTATGACGAATGCGGCGCGCGGAAGCATGCTGGAGGTTCAACTGGGCAACCTGGCCGCTCAGAAGGCTTCGAATCCTGACGTGAAGCAGTTCGGAGAGCGTATGGCCACCGACCATGGCCAGCTGGGACAGAAGCTGCAGCAGCTGGCGTCGAACCTGAATATCACGCCGGAGCAGCAATTGAGCCCGGAACAGCAGAACGCTGTCAGCCGGTTGCAGAATCTTTCAGGCAAAGCCTTCGACCGCGAATATATGAAGACGATGATCACCGATCACACGAAAGACGTGGCGGAATTCCAGCGTGTAGCCAATCAGGCGACCAATCCGGATATCAAGCAGTTCGCATCGTCGGCGTTGCCGATCTTGCAAGACCATCTGAAATCGGCGCGCGAGATAGCCGGCAAGCTGGGCGCAAAGGGTCAATGACGTCCGTCACGCGCCGGCGATAAACCAGAGTGGTCGAGAAAGAATATCGGCCACGAATGAACACGGAATATTGGCGAATAGTGGCGAAAGAATAGAAAACGCATGAATTATCACAGGCAGAAAAGCGATTTGTGTTCATTCATGTTCATTCGTGGCTGAAATTCTTTCTTGACGATTCCTTTGAGGTTCTCGATGAAAGCGATTCTGCTCGCCGCAATAATATTACTTCCTCTTGCCGGGCGGAATTCTTCTCAAGACAATCAGACTGTTTCCCTGGCCCGACCAGCCGCGGCGCCACTCGAAGGCCAACAGACTCCGGCGCCTTCTCAGGACCAGCAGGGCCCGAATCTGCTTATTGAACAAGTCATTTTTGAGGGAAACAACGTCTTTTCAGGCGCGGAGTTGA
>DASUFM010000299.1:0-2996 GCA_036274535.1 Blastocatellia bacterium | reverse complement strand
ATCAGGTCGGCGGTGGCGTCGAAGCCGACCAGCGTGAACTTGCCGGCGAGATTGCGCTGGCGTATGGCGTTCACGGCGCCGACGGTGGACGATTCGTTCGAAGCGAAGATGCCGGCCAGATCTGGATGCGAGGTGAGAATGTCTTCGGCGACGTGCAGCGATTTCGCGGCGTTGGCCTCGCCGTAAAAGATGATCGGGACGAGCGTGATTCCGGGGAACTCTTTCTGGATAGTCTCGCGGAAGCCTTCCTCGCGCTCGTCGGTAGAGACCGAACCTTTCTTGACGCCGAGAATCGCGACTTTGCCCTTGCCGCCGAGCTTCTCGCCCATTCGCTTCGCGGCGACCGCGCCGCCCAGCTTATTGTCGGTCGAGACGTATGATAGGTATTTTTCCGTCGAGATGCCGGAGTCGAAGATCGTCACCGGGATGCCGGCGGTTTGCGCGCGCTCGACCATCGGCACCAGCGAGTCGCCGTGCGAAGGGGCGAGCACGATGCCGTCGACGCGCTGATTGATCATGTCCTCGACGATGTTGATCTGGCCGGAATAATCCGTTTCCTGCGCGGCGCCTTTCCATATGATCTTGACGTTAAGGTCTTTGCCCGCGGCCTCCGCTCCCGCTTTGACCGTCAGCCAGAACGAATGCGAAACGCCCTTTGGGATTACGGCGATGGTTTTTTGCGAGGGATTTCCCCCTCTGGCGCCGTTGCAGGCGCCCGCGAAGAGCGCCAGAGCGATGACGATGAGAATGAGTTTCGATTTTTCCATAGCTGCTGTTGGCCACAGAGACACAGAGGCGTAGAGAAGAGAAGGCAGAGTCTCTGAAACACTTTCGCCGCCGGTTTTTCTCTGTGTCTCTGTGTCGCTGTGGCTAATCCTGATGTACTGATTTTATGTGGTTCCGTTTAGAGAACCGCGACTCCTTTTATGTAATCGGCGCCGAGGCGGTCATTGGTGAACGCCTGCGTGACGGATTCGAGCGATCGGTAGCGATGCGTGATGAATTTCGAGACGTTGATCTTTCCGTCGCTGATCAGTTCTAGCGATTTGCGGTAGACGCTGTTGCGCCCGTCGGCGTCGAAGCCGCCGGAGGCGCCGGTCGGCGTCACCTATGTCACTTCTATGAATTGAATGTTGTTGAGAACGCCGAGATCTACGCCGTGATGGCCGTGGCCGTAAAGCAGCATGGTCGCCTGCTTTCGCACCAGCCTCGGAATCTGTTTGAACAACTGCGCGACGCCCGCCGCTTCGATCAGCAATTGGACCTTCTCGCCGCCCGTCAGATCTTCGACCGCCTCGATCAAATCCACCGACGCCGGATCGATCGCCGTGGCGCCGTAATCCGCGACGATCTGGCGGCGCATGGCGCTCGGCTCGGAAACGATCAAAAGTCCGTCGTATCCGATGACGTTACGCAGATATTGCGTGAAGAACAATCCGGCGGGGCCCGCTCCGCAGATCAATACCGAGCGGATGGGGCGTTCGCCGCCGAAGCTGTAGCGCGCCGACGCCGAAGCCCGCATCAGCATATCGCAGGAGTGCGTGATGCAGGCCAGCGGTTCGGTCATCGCGGCCTGTTCCAGCGGCAGGTCGCTTTCGATCCTGACGGCGTTGATCGCCGGCGCGGCCACGAAATCGGCGAGCGCGCCGGGCAGTCCCGTGATGCCGTGCTCTTTGTACTTTGCGCATTGATGCGCGTGGCCCGTCGCGCAGTATTCGCACAGTTCGGCTTCGGCCCTGCTCAGGCAATTGATGCCCTGGTCTATGACGACGCGGTCCCCAGGCTTCAGGTCTTTTACCTCGGCGCCGGTTTCGACGACCACTCCGCAGAACTCGTGCCCGAGAATCTGGGGGCGCTCTTCGAGGGGAATCAGCCGCCCTGAATCGTCGGCGTTGTAATTGGCATGGCCCTGGTAAATATGAAAGTCGGTGCCGCACAGTCCGACCGCGCCTGATCTGATCAGAATCTGGCGCGGTCCGACCTCCGGCGCGGCGACCTCTCGCAACTCCATCTTTTCAGGAGCGTAAAGCGTTAGCGCATGCATCGTTTGGGTTTTGCTGCTCATTGATCTAAATCGTTAAGGTCCAGTCTGTTTTCGCGGCGCAGGAAGGCGAAACGTTCAATCGTTTCTTTCATGCCCTGACTTAGCGGAGTGTGCGGGATGGCGCCGAGCGCGCGGACAATCGCCGAATCGTCCAGTTCGGGCGGCAGCGCCAGCGGCGCGGGATCGAAGGTGATCCGCCCCCTGGCCTCCGGAACCAGGTTCTCGATCTCTTCGACCACGGTCGCCATTTCTACCGACTCGCCGTGCGAATTGAAGACGAAGGCGCCTTCCAGATCGGCCGAAGCCGCTCGTATGAAGGCGTCAGCGCAATCGGCCACGTATAGGAAATCCGTCCTGCCGCCGAAGCGTATGTGAAATGGGCGCCCGGCGACGGCGGCTTTCATAGCCTTGGTCGGATCGGAGGTCATGCCTGTGTCGCGGCCGACGCCGTAGACGGTCAGCGGGCGGAGTCCGACGCTGTTGAGGCCGTTATCCATGAAGTAGACTCGCGCGTTGTCTTCATTGCATCGTTTGAACGCGCCGTAATGCGTGTTCATGCCGCCGGCCAGTTCTTCGGGCGCCGGGCCGTCGCTTTTGCCGAAGACCGCGGCGGAACTGGCGTAGGCGATCCTGTTGACGCGCCCCCCGGAGTTCTTCGCCGCCTCAAAGATGTTGATTGTTCCGATCACATTGACCATCGCCCCGAGGCGGGGATTAACCCGGCAGGTCGGAACCTGCAATCCCGCCAGGTGAATGATGTTGGTGATCTCGCGATCCTTGACGAGTTGCGAAACGGCGTCGCCGTCGGTGATGTCTCCGGAGACGAAGGCGGCCCGCCCGATTTCCTCGTCGTCCATGATCAGGCGCAGACGATGAGGGTCCGGGCTTTTATCGAAGATAACTACTTTGAAATTCGCCGCGAGCAGGCGCTTAACCACCCACGCGCCGATGA
>DASUFM010000298.1:0-4452 GCA_036274535.1 Blastocatellia bacterium | reverse complement strand
CGCCGGTCTCGATCATTGATCCTCGCGGCACGTTTAATCGCGTCGGACGTTCAGGCCGTCAAACCGCGCTCACTTCGCTGAACAAAGATCAGATCAAGGATTTGATCGGCATCTATAAGGTTGAGCCAAACAACTCCCAGGGATTGCGGGCAGGCATCTATTACATCAATCCTGCGGTAATTAACACGACGGGCCGCGCCGCGGAAGGCTTCGGCACGACTCCGTTCAATGGCCAGGCCTTCTTCAACAACGCGCCGGGACAGACCAGCGGCTTAGAGCGCGCTTTCATCAACGGGCCGTGGTTCGTCAATCTCGATGCGACTCTGGCGAAGAACTTTCGCATCAAAGAGAGCGTCAAGTTCCAACTTCGGCTGGAAGCGTTTAACGCCCTCAATCACACCAACTTCTTCTCCGGGCAGTTGCAGAGTATCAACAGCGTAACGTTCGGACGCATCACTTCCACCTTCGCCCCCCGCGTCGTTCAGATCGGTGGGCGCTTGGACTTTTAGCGCGGTTTGCAATTGTGTGTATGAATCAGCGCCGCAAACTGTAGATGCTGCGCTGATCGTCAAGCGAGTGGCCTCCTGGCTCATGTAATCAACCGCAGGGACCGCAGGGATACGCAGAGGATAAGTAATACGATTCTTCCTCCGGGTATCTCTGCGGGTTCTGTTGCAAATAAACCAGACATCGGGTCCTCAATAAGGAGGGACCACGCGCTAACCAAACTCTTCAGGAGCGAGAGATGTGGAACATTACTGAAGTTACAAAAAGGCTGGGGATATCCTATCCAATCATTCAAGGCCCTTTTGGAGGTAACTTTTCGACGACAAAACTTTTAGCCACGGTTTCCAACGCTGGAGGATTAGGCTCCTTCGGCGCTCATCACATGAAGCCCGACGAGATTCGCAATCTTGTTGTCGAAATCCGCAAGCTAACCCAGAAACCCTTTGCCATTAATCTCTGGGTATCTGATCACGATAAAGATGGGCTGAATATTTCAAGAGAAATCTTTGAGAAGAATTTGTCCCGTCTCCGACCTTACTTTCAAGGGTTGGGGGTTCAAGAGCCGGGCTATCCTGAGCGATTCGGACAAAGATTTGAAGAGCAGATTGACGCCCTCATTGAAATGAAACCTCCGGTATTCAGCTTTATATTCGGGATTCCTTCAAAAGCTATTCTGAGCGAATGTCGGAAACGCGGGATCGTGACGGTTGGAACCGCGACCACCGTTGATGAAGCCATCGCTCTGGATGAGGCGCAGGTAGATCTGATAGTCGCTTCAGGGTTCGAAGCGGGAGGGCATCGCGCATCGTTCCTGCGTTCCGCCGAGGATTCGCTCACCGGCACTTTTGCCCTTGTGCCACAGGTCGTCGACAGGGTGAAAGCGCCCGTGATCGCCGCAGGCGGCATTGCCGATCGACGGGGGGTGGCGGCGGCTTTGGCTTTAGGCGCGCAAGCCGTACAAATCGGGACGGCATTTTTAGCCTGCGAAGAGTCGGGCGCCAATGATCTCCATCGAGCAAAGTTATTTGAAGATGCGGCCCGATATACGGCCCTGACCCGTGTCTTTACAGGTCGTCTGGCGCGGGGCATTCGAAATCGCTTCATGGAAGAGATGGAGCCATTTATGAATGAACTTCCGCCATACCCGGCCCAGGCTTGGTTTACAAGTAGATTTAAGCAGGCTGCGGTTGAACAAGGTCGTGGAGATTTGTTCTCTCTCTGGTCTGGACAGGCTGCGCCACTCCTACGTTATAAGAAGGCTGGAGAGTTGATGCGCGCCTTGACCGCTATTGTCTAAACCGGAACAGCAAAGATTGGTACACCGAGTCAGTACCGCGACCGGTAGGGAGCGTTATCCGGGCCCTTGCGCCACTCCCTACCGGTCGCGGTACTAACCCAACCCCGACGAAAGCCTACTCAAGTATAGTTGCAGCGTAGTCGAATTTCGCCGCAAGAGAACATCAACGTGATCATGACAACGATTCGCCCGAAATCTACCAAATTTGATGAGCGCAAGTCGCCATCGACGCCAGCTGATATAATGAGCCCATGGGAAAGAGAATCTTAGAAATCACGCCTGAATTGCAGAACTTTATTGAAGAACAATCGGTGTTCTTCGTTGCCAGTGCGCCGCTATCAGCTAACGGGCACGTCAATATCTCCCCGAAAGGGCTCGACACGTTCCGAGTGATTGGACCTCGGCAGGTCGCTTACCTTGATCTGACCGGGAGTGGCAACGAAACGGCGGCGCACGTCATGGAGAATGAGCGGCTGACCATTATGTTTTGCGCCTTCTTCGGGCGCCCCCAGATTGTGAGGCTTTACTGTAGAGCAAGAGTGGTGGTGCGCGGCGGCCAGGAATGGTCGAGTCTGATTGAGCGATTCCCGAGCCATCCTGGACAGCGGCAAGTCATCGTCGGCGATGTTGAATTCGTTCAAACATCGTGCGGGTATGCGGTGCCGGAGATGAAGTTCGTATCACCGCGGGAGACTCTGACACGGTGGGCAGATGCGAAGGGCGATGAGGGATTAGTGGAATATCGCCGGATGCATAACCGGATGAGCATTGACGCTCTTGAAGCGCCGGTAACGGATGCGTCGGAATAACACTCACAAGATAACCCGATCTCGATCAAGGTAGAATTCGACAACCTAATCGCTGCTCACCGCAATTCTGGTTAAGCGACTTTTCACTGCGCATCGCGGTGGCGGCGGGGTTTTATGATCAAAGTCAATTCTCTCGCGCTTTCAAGCAAGTCGTGGGGGGGGACGCCCGCAGAATTCCGTGCGAGTCTGCGCGCCTGCTAATCCACGCCCAGGCCATGTTTCAATCCGACAATACCTCGCCCGCCAATGCGTGATATTTTCATTGCGTGACTCCTTCGTGTTCATTTTCGATCGGATGGGCGCCAATCTGTTAGAAGCTTGTCGCTGCAATTTGACACTCCGAATGAAAACCAAATGAATGACCTAAAAGACATGGCAAAGTTCGATCTTGGCGCTCGGCGTCTTGATTTGTCTGATGTTGAAAATTGGCGTATCCGTGGCGAGACCGAAAGCAGTTAACGAAGAAGTCAACAGTGGATCGGAACAGCGCTATACGCCTCTGGTTGAACAGGACTCATGAGTAGGACTCATGCAAAAAGCGTAAAGAACAGGGCATTATGAAAAGAGCATTTTTAACCATCGCCACTATTTTTGTCTGCGTTTGTATAGCGCAAGGTCAGAAAGGCGCTGCTGAACCTGACTATTATCCTATGCGGTTTAGCGGCGATGCTCGGACTGGCGAAGTAAGGGCGACAAACGACGCTACAACAGACGTTCGATGGGTCGTTACCTGGGCGGCTGCTCCGGATTCGGCAGGTCCGCCACTGAAAGCGCAGACCGTACGCCAGATCATACGGACCAGCATCGGCGGATCGAGCCTGCGCATCCGCCTCTCCAACCTCTTCGGCGCGGCGCCGGTGACGATCGGCCCGGCGCATGTGGCCGCGCATGCGAGCGGGGCCGCGATCAAGCCGGGGACCGATCGTGAGGTGACCTTTGGCGGCAAAACCACCGTGACGATAGCCAAAGGCGCCGACGCGCTCAGCGATCCCGTCACTTTTCCGGTGGCCCCGCTCGAAGAACTCACAGTTAGCTTGTATTTTCCTGCCGGCGCGGAGTCTTCGACCATTCATAGCACTGCGATCCAAACCGCGTTCATCACGTCCGGCGACGCCACGGCGGCGACGATATTTCCCCAAGGCGAAACGGACACCAGTAGATTCTTTTTGACCGACGTAGAGGTGAAAGCAGGCGCCGACGCGCGCGCCATCGCGGTTGTCGGTGATTCCATCACCGATGGGGTTGGCTCGACGGAAGACCATAACGCTCGATGGCCTGATGCGCTGGCGGCGCGACTGCAGGCTGATCCGGCTCTCGCGTCAATCGCCGTCGCCAATTCGGGCATCAGCGGCAATCGGATTCTGAATGACGGCGCGGAACCGTACCTTGGGCCGAGCATTCTATCGCGCTTTGATCGCGACGCCCTCAACAAACCCGGCGTGCGCTGGATTCTCGTGCTGTCAGGAGGAAACGACATCAGCGCCGCTCGCGCGCTTGCGACGCCTAAGGACGTGGTGTCCGCTCAACAGATCATCGATGGCATGAAAACGCTGATCGCGCGCGCTCATCAAAAGGGCGTTAAGATTTGGGGCGCGACGCTGACGCCGAAAGCTGGCTCGAAGTTCTACTACGCGGAGGGTGAGACAAAACGTCAGGCGATCAACGCATGGATTCGCACTGCCGGGGCATTCGATGCGTTCGTCGATTTCGACCAGGTGACTCGCGACCCGGATCACCCTGATCGCCTCCTGCCCGCCTTCGACAGCGGAGATCATTTGCACCCGAACGATGCCGGATACAAAGCGATGGCGGCGGCGATTGATTTGCGTTTGTTCACTC
>DASUFM010000297.1:0-4288 GCA_036274535.1 Blastocatellia bacterium | reverse complement strand
CGCCACTTCGGGGCCTTAACTTAACGCCATTGGCCTTCAGGCGGAACTACTAACTGATTTTCCGAGGAGAAAAGTAATGAAAAAGATGATCCGTGTGATCGCGGCGCTTGCGTTATTGCTGGCGCTTTCAACCGCCGCTTCAGCTCAGGAAGATGAACTGAGCGCCAAGAACCTGTACCTGTCATATGGAGGCGCCCCGAAGCGAGGCCGGCCGGGCGTCAAGATCACCATTGAATTGAAACGCGACGGCGTGAGGCGAACGGTTCCGTTGAACTATGCCTTTAGGGCCGGCGACAAAGTGAAGTTTCATTTCGAGACCAATTTCAACGCCTACGTAAAGATCATCAACATAGGTTCGACCGGCGATCTGCAACTGCTCTATCCATATCGAGAGGCCGCCGGATATGTGGCCAGGACAAAAGATTACTCCGTTCCGCAGGGCGATCTCTGGTTCGAGTTCGACCGGAACCCTGGCGCGGAGCAATTGACTTTCGTCTTTTCGTCGCAACCGCTTCCGACGACCGCGAAAAACCAGAACCGTCCGAACCGTCCGGCGCAATCACAGACCCCTGAACAACACTCGCTGGCCGGTTTGAGTTCGGCCTCGCTTGAAAACGGCAAGAATCTCGCGCTGGTTCAGGATTCACAGGGGAATGAACACTGCGCGTACGGCGTCGCCACAACGCAGGCCGTGCGCAAACCCATCGGCGTCAGAATCAATCTGCGCCACCAGTAAAAATTATGAAACGAAAGCTTCTCTGCATTCCGGCCGCGCTGCTGGTCCTGATGTGGCCCGCCGCGCCCCCGCGCCTCGCGCAATCTCGAATTCTAACCCTGGCCAAACATCGCGGGCGCGCGCTGTTGGTCGGCGTCACCCAATATCAGGTCAAAGGAATCACTCCGGCGGTCGGAGCGATAGAAGACGCTCAGGCGGCCGGCAAACTGATTCAGGAGAAAGGATGGTTCGGCGCCGGGGAGGTCAAAACGCTGCTCGGAGCGCAGGCCACCGCCGCAAATATAGAGCGCGAGTTTCGCGAATGGCTGATCCAGGGGACCTCGCCCGGCGACCGCGTCTTTTTTCTCTACTCGGGGCACGGCACGCAGACGCCTGATGACGACGGCGACGAACGGCGCTCCGATCCCTCCGATGATAAGGACGAAGCGATAGCGCCCTATGATGTCAATGAATTGAACGGCCGGCTGGTAAACATCATCAGGGACGACCAGTTCAATAATTGGCTGGCGCAATTGGGCGGGCGATCCATCGTGATGGTCTTCGATTCCTGCAATTCCGGCACGGTCACCCGCAGCGCCGTCGCCGGCGGGAGCGCGGCTGACCGCATGGCGCCTCGTTATTTGCCGATGCCGGAACAGTTGGGATGGAGCGCGCAGACGCGTTCTATCACTGACGGCGCCAACGGCTTTGGATATGTAGTCAGCGACGGCCCGGGCGCCCGCGATCTGAAACTAACGCTGGACAAAGACCGCCTCGCGCCCAATTCGACGCTCGCGGTCTTTTCCGCCGCCAGGTCCAATCAGGTGGCGTATCCAATGAAAACGCCGGAAGGCGGAGTGCGCGGGGCATTCACGTATTTCATCGAACAGGCGCTCCGCGCCGGCAATCCGACCCTGAGTGAGCTGCGCAAAACCGTCGCGGACAATATCAGAAAAGCTCAACAGGCGAGCGTTTTGAAGGGCTCTCAGGAGCCGGATTTCGAGATCAGCGCGCCAAGCCTGATGGACGACCGGCCGCTGTTCGGCGGCGCCGCCGCGCGGGTGGAACTGGCGATGCTGGCCACCGGATTCACCAACACGGCGTCGAAGCTGAGCGTATCGGCGACGCTCGGCTATTTGAAAGGCGGCAGGTTTCTGACGGACCGGACCGCATTTTGTTTCGGCGAAGAGATCGGCTATCGCATTCAAACAGGGGCGGCCGGCTATCTGTATCTGCTCGTGTTCAGCCGCAACGATGTCGTAACCCTGATCTATCCGAGCAAAGGAGAACAGGAATATTTTGAGGCCGGCGGTCATTCGCTGGATGGATTTCCGGCGCAAGCCCCGGAGGGCAAAGACGTAATCGTGGCGCTGCTCACCAGAGATAAACTCGCGATCAAAGAGTATGCCGACGCCAGGTTGAGCGCCGCCCCCCCAATGACCTGGAAGGAGGCTTTCGCTCTGCTGGGCAGCCCCGAACTGGAACAATCCGTCCGAACGCGAGGCCAGGGCGGACGTCGCAACGGCAAGACGCTTGCGGAGACCGATTGGCAGGCGGCTGTCCTTATCTCGGAAGCTGTGAAAAGCTGCGATCAATTGCCCCGTCAATGAAACCTGGAAATATTTTCACGGAATAAAATTTCCACGAAATTTTCGGACCTGTTTCTCACTATCTTTGGGAGATTCATTACCATGCGTTCAAATTTCTTTTCTCTTTGGCCGAAGCCCTTATGGGCGGCCTGCCTGTGTCTGGCATTCTTTGGCGCCGGTCCGTGGCGCCAGACTGAGGCTCAGGCCCAAACCAATTCTCAACCGGCAGCGCAACTCCGACAGGCGCCTGAACCGCCCACGGAACCTATCCTGCGCGTCGAGACGGGAATGCACACCGCTAAGATCAATCGAATAGCCGTGGATGCGGCGGGCCGCTATCTGGTGACTGGTTCAAATGACAAAACCGCGCGGGTATGGGAACTGGCGACGGGACGATTGCTGCGCGTTCTACGCCCGCCTATTGGCTCTGGTTTCGAGGGAATGATAAACGCCGTCGCCATCACACCTGATGGCCGCTACGTAGCAGTGGCGGGAGAGACAGGCGCTCAGTGGAGCGATCGTGAAATTGATCGTGAAAATAGATATAGCATCTATGTCTTTAATCGGGAAAGCGGAGCGATGTGGAACAGCTTCAGGCAGATATCGCTGGGAAGGTTATCGAATGCGGTTCTATCCATGGCATTCTCGCCGGATGGGAAGAAACTGGTCGCCACGATCGCCGGGAAAGGTGTCCGCATTATCGATCGTATACACACTGATTACGGGGCGGGGCGCGATGATCCGGAAAAATATAACGGGTATGAAATCAACGGCATTGACTTCGACCGCGCCGGGCGAATGGCGACGACCTGTACTGACGGCTACCTGCGGCTCTATGACAAGGATGTGGACTTTGTCCGGAAGGTCCGCGCGCCGGGCGGCGAGCGCCCTTATGCCGTGCGCTTTTCTCCGGATGGATCGAAGCTGGCGGTGGGATACGATGACTCCACGCGCGTGGACGTGCTTGACGGCGACTCCCTGGAAGAACTTTATAAAGCCAGCGCATCCGGCGTCAGGAATGGCGACTTGCGCGCAGTCGCATGGTCGGCGGATGGGTCGGCTCTTTACGCAGGCGGCGGCTGGCATAACGAAAAGGGCGAATACCTCATTCGTCGCTGGGCTGAAGCCGGGCGAGGGCGGCATCAGGATTTAGTGGCGGCGGGCGATACGATTATGGATCTCGCGCCGTCCGAGGACGGCGGCGTCATCTTCGGGACGCGGGAACCGTCGTGGGGAGTCTTCTCAGCCAAAGGAGCGCGCGTGCGGTTTGTCGGCAGAGAGACCGCTGATTATCGTGACAACCAGGGAGGCTTTGTCGCCAACGAGACGGGCGGCGTCGTGGGTTTTTCGTATGAGTCTTCCGGCAAATCGCCCGCCCGGTTCTCAGTGGCCGATCGTCAACTGAATCCGGGGTTGGGTGATGGCGCCTCGCTGCGACCGCCGCGCGTCGACGGCCTGCCGATCAGTGATTGGAAAGACAGCCAAACGCCGGCGCTCAAAGGCCAGACCAAGCTCAAGCTGTTCGCGGGGGAGTATTCGCGCAGCCTTGCCGTCGCGCCGGACGCGCAAAGATTCCTGCTCGCCGGAGATCGGTCAATGCGCCTCTTCGACCAGAATGGCAATGAGCTATGGGTAAACGAGATTCCCGCCTCGGCCGGAAGCGTCAATATCAGCGGCGACGGAAAACTGGCCATCGCCGCCCTCGCCGACGGCGCGATCCGCTGGTATAGAATGTCTGACGGCAAAGAATTGCTCGCCTTCTTCCCGCACAAGGACCGCAAGCGCTGGGCGCTGTGGACGCCGAGTGGCTATTACGACTGCTCGCCAGGCGCCGAGAATTTGATCGGCTGGCACGTCAACAGAGACAAATATAAAGCCGCCGACTTCTATCCCGCCGGGCGGTTCCGCAACACTTACTATCGGCCCGATGTGATTTCGCGGATTCTGGAGACCGGCGACGAAGCTGAGGCGCTGAAACTGGCCA
>DASUFM010000296.1:0-7710 GCA_036274535.1 Blastocatellia bacterium | reverse complement strand
ACAGCGATCTTCAGCCTTGCGGACGCGCTATTGCTGCGTCCGTTGCCGGCGCGGGCGCCCTCCGAGATTGTCACCATCAACACGACCAGCCCAGAGAATCCTTTTCTGGGCGTCTCCTACCCGGACTTTCAGGACATGCGGGAGCGGAGCCGATCTTTCGCCGGGATGGTCGCATACAAGCTTTCAATGCTCGGCGTCGCCAAAACGACGGAGTCGGCGCCGCAGATGAAGATGGGCATGCTGGTGAGCGATGATTTCTTCCGCATTCTAGGCGCGCCGGTGGCGATGGGACGGGATTTCTCCCCCGAAGAGACAAAGGTCGCGGGCCGGGACGCGGTCGCCATTCTCAGCTACGGCTTTTGGAGTAATGAATTTGGCGCGGACAAGGGTGCGATCGGCCGCGCGATCAGGTTGAACGGAGTTCCATTTACCATCGTCGGCGTCGCGCCTGAGGAGTTCACCGGCCTGCACCCGATGATGCGCCCTGCGCTTTATCTGCCACTGACAATGTCCACGCGCCTCTATTCCACCAACGCCGTGGATCTGCTGGAGCGGCGCGACCGGCGCGATCTGAATGTGAAAGGGCGTTTGCGCGCGGGAGTCTCCATCGAAACCGCTCAGGCGGAGTTGGTCACGCTGGCGAAAGCGCTGGAGCGGGATTACCCGGACACCAATCTCAGAAAGAGCGCGGCCGTGCGCAGCGAATTACAAGCGCGCGCGCAGGATTCGCCTCCGGCGGCCGCAATGGTCGCGCTGCTGCTGGCGCTGGTCGGACTTGTGCTGATCATCGCCTGCGCCAATATCGCCAATTTGCTGTTGGCGCGTGGCCGGGCCCGCGTCCGAGAAATCGCCATCCGGCTGGCGATAGGCGCCGGACGTGGGCGCCTCATTCGTCAGATGCTGACCGAGAGCGCTTTGCTGGCGCTGATGGGCGGCGGGCTAGGCGTCGTCTTCACTTATGCGATCAACCGTTACTTGCGATCCATTCCCATTCCCACCGACGTCCCGCTCGTGCTTTCGACGCGGCTGGACGGGCGAGTATTGCTCTTTACGCTGGCGGCTTCGATGCTCAGCGCGCTGGCTTTCGGCCTCGCGCCGGCCTGGCAGGCGGTGAAGATCAATCTGGTCCCGGCGCTGCAAGCCGCCCCTCCGTCGGCATCAGGGAAAAATCGTATGCTGGGCCGCAATGCGCTGGTGGTCGGACAAGTGGCTCTTTCGCTGACGCTGCTGGTGGTGGCGGGGACTCTATACGAGGCTTTCAACAGGATGGTCACGCTCGATCCGGGCTTCAGAACAGATCGGACGATGATGATGGAATTCGATCCGACGCTCATCCGATATTCGGCGGAGCAAACGCGCGAATTTTATCGCCAACTGACCGAACGCGTCCGCGCTCTGCCCGGCGTGCAATCCGCCGCCTTGTCACGCGCGATTCCATTCCGCCCCAGTTTCACCGACGAGAACATCGCGCCTGAAGGCTATCAATTTCCGCCGGGTCAGGAGAGCGTCACGATGCTGACCAATGTGGTCGATGAGCGATATTTCGACACAATGAAAACCGGTTTAGCGCGCGGGCGCGGGTTCACGGTCGCCGACACAGCCGATTCGCGCCGCGTGGGCGTGGTGAACGAAGAGTTCGCCAAACGCTATTGGCCGAATCAGGAGCCTGTGGGGAAGCGTTTCAGGTTGGGCGTGGCGCCCAACAAAGACGGCGAATGGATAGAGGTCGTCGGCGTGGCGCGCACGGGTAAATATCTCAGTATCGCGGAAGCTCCACGCCCCTATATTTACCTGCCGCTGGCGCAGAACCCACGGACTCGCATGGTGTTGCTGGTTGAAACCGCCGGAGATCCTCGCGTCATCGCCGAACCGCTGCGGCGGACGGCCCTCGCTCTCGACGCCAATATGCCGATCTTCAACTTTCGAACGCTCGAAACGCACTATCAGGACGGCGTCATCGGCCCGCAGCGGCTGGCGATGTGGATGGTAAGCGCGATGGGATTGTTAGGGCTGCTCCTGGCGGTCGTGGGGCTTTATGCGGTAGTGGCTTACTCGGTCAGCCGCCGACGCCGTGAATTCGGCGTCCGTCTGGCGATCGGCGCGGATCGTGGAGACATCTTGAAACTAGTGCTGCGCCAGGGGCTGCTGCTGTCGCTGACTGGGACATTGATCGGCCTGGCGATCAGCATTCCTGTATATCGCCTGTTGAGCATGGGATTGGTGGGACTCGGGGCGCTCAGCCCCTGGGCGCTTGTCGTTATTCCATGCGGCCTCACGCTGATAACGATCGTCGCCTGCCTGGCGCCGGCCCGCCGCGCGGCGCGAGTGGATCCCGTTACGGCTTTGCGGTCTGAGTAAATCGCCATGGCTGATTCGACGAGACCAACACGCTTTCGTTGCTGGCTCTGGCTGATCCATGCAGCCGGCGTAATTGTTCCGCGCCGTTTGCGCGCCGATTGGCGGCAGGAGTGGGAAGCCGAGTTGCGCTATTGGGAGGAACTGCTGGCCGAGTGGGAAAAACTCGGCTGGCGGAACAAATTCGATTTGCTCTGGCGCAGTCTGGGCGCGTTTCGGGACGCGCTGCTGTTACAACCACGAAGACTGGAGGACGAAATGTTTCAGGACTTGCGTTACGGCGCAAGAATGTTGCTCAAACACAAAAGCTTCACCTTGATCGCGGCGATCACGCTCGGTTTGGGCATTGGGGCGACAACGGCGATTTACAGCGTGGTTGACGCCGTGTTGTTACGTCCGCTGCCTTACCCCGAAGCGGCGCGGCTGATGTTGCTCCGCGAAGTCAATGACAAGGGCGTCGCTATGGCGATGGCCGAAGCGAACTTTGAGGATGTGGAGGCGCGCAGTCGAAGTTTCGCGGCGCTGGCCTATGCGTCGAACAGTTTCCCGCTGGCGGTGACGGGAGCGAGCGAAGCCGCGCGGGCGCGCGTAGCCGTCGTCTCAGGCGGGTTCTTTGACGTGATGGGCGTAAGGCCGTGGGCAGGACGCGGGTTCCTGCCGGAAGAAGAAAAGTATGGCGGGCCTGTGGCGGTCGTAGTCAGCCACGGTTATTGGCGCCGAATGCTGGGCGGCCGCGCGGATTTCGGCGCAGTGAAATTGAATATAGACGGCGCCGCCTGCAACGTTGTCGGAGTAATGCCGCCGGGTTTCGACTATCCGGAAGGATGTGAACTCTGGATGACACGCAACACCGATCCGCCGAATCTTTCGCGCGCGGCGCACATCTGGCCGGTGATGGGGCGGCTGCGCGAGGGCGTAACGTTGGAGCAGGCGCGCGTGGAGGTGAGCGCCATCGGCAAACAGTTGCGGCGAACCCACGGCGAAAAAATGGACGCGGTGGATTTTACGCTGCTGCCGCTGCAACAGTTTCTGACGCGCAACGTGCGCGAAGGTTTATGGCTCCTGCTCGGCGCGGTCGGCCTGCTGCTGCTGGTGGCTTGCGCCAATGTTTCGAACCTGCTGCTGGCGCAATACACGGCGCGCTGGCGCGAATTCACAATCAGGACGGCGTTGGGCGCCGGACGACTGCGGATGGCGCGGCAACTGGTGTTTGAGAATCTGCTGCTGACCCTGCCTTCGGCGGCGCTCGGCGCGTTGCTGGCAAAGGCTGGCGCCGGATTACTGCCGCTGCTTGAGCAAGGCCATTTGCCGCGTGTGAATGTAGTGGCCGTGAACGGGCGCGTGTTGATCTTCGCCTCAGCGCTGGCCGTGTTGATAGCTGTCGCGCTGGGATTGTTGCCGGCCTTGCAATTCAAGCGACGGAATTTGCAAGCCGGACTGAAAGAAGCCGGGCGCGGGCAATCCGCCGGAACGTCGAGCCGGCATTTGCGCGGCGCGCTGATCGTGACGCAACTGGCCCTGACAATGGTATTACTGGTGGGAGCAGGATTACTGGGCCGCAGCTTTATCAAACTCTGGCGGACTGATCCCGGCTTCGACACGACGAAGACCATGGCGATGACGCTCGCGCTGCCTTCCACCGTATCGGTGGCGGAAGATGAACGCTTGCGACAGTTTTATGTTCAGTTGCTGGAGCGTCTGCGACAATTGCCGGGCGTCGAAGCGGTGGGCGGCGTTAACGTTTTGCCGTTGTCCGGCAGAAACCGCGAGGAACCGTTTCTGGTAAACGCCGATCCGGAGCGGCGCGGGCTGGCGAATTATAGAGTTGCGAGTTCGGGGTATTTCGCCGCGATGGGGATTCCGCTGCGGCGCGGACGAATCTTCGACGGCCGCGACACTGTAAACGCGCCTCATGTCGCCGTCATCAGCCAATCGCTTGCGGCGCGTTATTGGCCGAACGAAGACCCTCTCGGCCGCACGCTGCATTTCGGCAGAATCGGCGGGGACGAACGTCCTCTGCAAATCATAGGCGTCGTAGGCGACGCGCATAACGTCGATCTGGAGAGTGGGGCGACGCCGACGGTCTACGCCTATTCGCTGCAGCGGCCGCAATGGTGGCAGGTGGTCAATCTTTCCATCATCGTCCGCACGCCTCTGACCCAGGAGCGGTTGATCCCGGCGATGCGCGCCGCCGTGCAATCGCTGCGGCCGGACGTCCCGCTCCAATTCCGCGCCCTCGATCAAGTGTTTTCGGCCTCGCTCGATCAGCGCCGCTTCAGCCTGACGTTGTATGGCGTATTCGCGGTCGCCGGCCTGTTGATTGCAGCCGCCGGTCTTTACGGGACGCTTTCGTACGCGGTTACGCAGCGCACACAGGAAATCGGTTTGCGCCTTGCGCTCGGCGCGCAAGGCCCTGATGTTTTGCGATTGGTAATCGGGCAAGGAATGCGGCTGGCGTTGTCGGGCTTGACGCTTGGCCTGATGGCCGCGATCGCCGCGACGCGTCTGCTGAAGAGCATGTTACACGGAGTAAGCGCGACAGACCCGCTGGCGCTGGGTGGAATTGCGTTACTGCTTCTTCTGGTGGCGTTGATGGCTTGTTATCTGCCGGCGCGGCGCGCGACAAAGGTCGATCCGATGATCGCGCTCCGACATGAGTAAAAGGCGCTGAGCTGATTTCATCTTCGTGATCCGTTGTGCGGCTTTGTGGATAATTTTCCGGGCAGCCTTCATATCGCGATGCGACGTTGCGGAAACGGTGAAAAGTTCGTAGTCCCGCCTTTAGGCGGAATAGTTTGCGTCCACGGAATTGATCTGTAGCTGAAGGTTTCCGCCTAATGGTGTTTGAAAATTAACTGCAACCACACGGTGGGACACATTTAAATTGTCCCACTTCTCACCGGCTGATTGGTGGGACAATTTAAATGTGTCCCACCTCATTTCAATAACTGATTGTGGTTGCATTTAATAATCAAACACCATAAGGCGGAACTACGAACCAATTTTCTGAGGATATTGTTTGAAACCGCATCTCTGGCTGATCAAATTCATTGGCCTGATCGTACCGCAACGCCTGCGCGCCGACTGGCGGCAGGAGTGGGAAGCCGAGTTGGGCTATCGTGAGGAACTGCTGGCCGAGTGGGACAAACTCGACTGGCGAAACAAATTCGATTTGCTCTGGCGCAGTCTGGGCGCATTCCGGGACGCGCTGCTGTTACAACCACAAAGATTGGAGGACAAGATGTTTCAAGACTTTCGTTTCGGCGCGCGTATGCTGCTCAAACAGCCGGCTTTCACTTTAATCGCCGTGCTCACTCTCAGCCTGGGCATCGGGGCGACCTCGGCGGTGTTCAGTCTGATCCAGGGGGTGTTGTTGACGCCGCCGCCGTATCAGCAGCCGGAGCGGTTGGCGCTGATCACCACAGCGCGAACCGACGGTCAAAAGATACTCGGAGCGCGCGGTTGGCCGGCCGCGCAGTGGCTGGAATGGCAAAAAGAGGCGAAGTCATTCGAATCCATCGCCGCATACGGATGGATATTCACCTTTCTCGTACAGGATGATGGCAGCGAATCACTCGAAGGAATGTTTGTCACCAAAGACTATTTCCGTGTGACCGGACTTCAACCTATTGTTGGGCGCGCCTTCCAGGACTCTGACTCGTTGGCCAACGCGCCGCCGGTCATCATCCTGGGTTATGACCTCTGGCAGCGCAGGTTCAACGGCGATCCCAACATCGTCGGCAAAACGATCCGCATCAGCCGCCGGGACGCGCATCCGACGGTTATAGGAGTTATGCCTGCCGGCGTGCGTTTTCTTCCAGCGCCCAACGTGGCGCAGGAACCGAACTACAACGTCAACGCTCAGGTTGATTTCTGGACTACGGGGGCGATCAACCCGAACAGATTGAAACAGCCGGATTGGAATGTAGTGGGGAGATTGCAAAGCGGGACCACACTCGCCGCGGCGCAAGCGGAGCTCGCAGTCATAACCGCAAGGCAGGGGCAATCCGACCGCGAATTTGAAGGCTTCACTGCGCAAACGCAATCCCTGATCGCTGAAATGAACCATGACGGACATCGCATCCTGCTGCCGCTGTTGGGCGCGGCCGCGCTGGTCCTGTTGATCGCCTGCGGAAACGTCGCGGCGCTGCTGCTGGTGCGCGGACTGCAGCGCCAGCAGGAATACGCTGTGCGCTGCGCTTTGGGGGCGGGACGCGCCACGCTTTTCCGGCAAGTGTCCGCGGAGAGTCTGCTGCTGGCGCTGCTGGGAGGCGCGTTCGGCGTGGGGCTGGCTTTCGGCGTTGTCAAGCTGTTCAAGTTCATCGGTGGTCACGCCATTCCTCGTCTGGACGCTGTCACGACCGGTTGGCCGGTGTTGGCCTGCGGGCTCGGCGGGGCGGTAATCGCCGCGTTCCTGGCCGGGCTTCTTCCCGCGCTGCGCGCCGCGCGACTCGACCCGATGCATGCGCTCAAGGAAGCCGGGCCGAAAAGCAGCGCCGGCCGCGGCGAGCGCCGGCTGCTGCGCGGAGTGACGATGATTCAGACGGCCTTGACTCTGGCGCTATTAGTGGGCGCCGGCCTGTTGATTCGGACGATGAACAACCTGGCAAACGTACAAGCGGGTTACAACGCCGGACAAATCCTGACCATGAGCGTCACGGCGGTGCAGGGAAACTGGACGAATTTTCATCAACGCGCTTTGGAACAGGTTTCAAAGCTTCCAGGCGTGCAGTATGCGGCGTTCGCCTGGGGCGTGCCGTTGACCGGTAACAATTGGCCCGGCAGCGTCGATATCGAAGGGCAACCCGCCGCCAGCAAACCGGGCGATCAAATTTCGCTGCCGCTGCGTTCGGTCACGCAGGATTACTTCAAACTGCTGGGCCAGGCTCTCATCATGGGCCGGGACTTCCGGTCCACCGACGCCCGCAACGCGCCCGGCGTCGCTATCGTCAACCAGGCGCTGGTGGATCGTTACTTTCCCCAGGGCAATCCCATCGGGAAGAAGATCTGGTTTCGCGGACCTCAGCAGCCGCCCAATGAAATCATCGGCGTGGTGGCCAACGGTCGCACTGACGACCTGACGAAGGTGGCGGAACCGGAGATTTATCTTTCTCTGTGGCAGGTCGGCGCGTTTTCCAAACACCTGCTTGTCCGCACGGCGGCAGACCCGCGCGCGGTGATCACCAGCGTTCAACGCGAGTTGCGCGCGGTCGATCCGACCGTCGCGGTCGAGAACCTCAAGACGCTGGAAGAGATTCGCGACGATTCGCTGGCTTCACGCAGCTTTGCGATGCGTTTGTTGATCGGGTTTTCGATCGTGGCGAGCGCGCTGACGCTGGTCGGCATCTACGGCGT
>DASUFM010000295.1:0-9726 GCA_036274535.1 Blastocatellia bacterium | reverse complement strand
ACGTCGTCGTCGACGATCAGCACTCTGCGCCCTTCGAGCGTGGGGTCGTGGCGCATCGATTGCTCCAACATTCTGCGTTTCGATTCCGGCAGACTGGCTTCGGCAAGGTGCAGAAAGAGCGAGGTCTCGGCCAGCAGGCGTTCGGGCGACGCAGCTTCTTTGACGACCATGGCGTCGGCCGTCGCTCGAAGCCGCGCCTCTTCCTGTTCGGTAAGATCCTTGCCGTTATAAACGATGATCGGCAGGTCTTGCAGATTCGGCTTGCGCCGCATCTGGTCGATCAGGTCGGCGCCGGACATGTCCGGAAGTTTCGGATTGAGCGCCATGCAATCGAAGCTCTCGCCCTGTAACTGGGCCAGGGCCTCCTCGCCGCTCGCCACCGCGGTCGTACGCACGGCGCCGTCGCCGATCAACTCGACCACGCTCCCGCGCTGCGCCTCGTCGGCTTCAACCACGAGCAGCCGTTTGATCTTCCGCCCGGCGAATTCCGCGACCCGGTTGAACCCCTCGACCAGGTGATCGCGTGTGACGGGTTTGCGCAGGTAAGTGAGCGCGCCAAGGCGTCGCGGCTGGATTTCGCGGTCGTCGGCGGTGATGACGTGAACCGGGATATGACTCGTCTTCGGGTCGTGCTTCAGGCGGTCGAGCACCGTCCACCCGTCGCGGTCGGGCAATCGTATGTCGAGCGTGATCGCGTCGGGTTTATAGCGATGGGCCAGCCATAACGCGGCGGCGCCCTGAGAGGCGACCACGCCTTTGAAGCCGCGCTCGTGCGCTATGTCGAGCATGACTTGCGCGAACGGCGCGTCGTCTTCGACGATCAGCGCGACCCGGTCGCCGGGTTTGATGTTGTTGCGGTCGTCGGCGACTTCGATGATTTCGCCGTAATCGCCGGAAGAAGACCGAGGATTGAGGATCGAGGATCGAGGATCGAGAACCGATCCATTGCGCGCAATGCGATCTTCGATCTTCCATCTTCCATCTTCGATCATCGATCCTAGATCCTCCGTTTGCGCAGTAGCCGGTTTGTATACGCGGGGCAGGTAGAGCGTGAAGACGCTGCCCTCGCCCGGCGCGCTGGAGACTCGTATTTCACCGCCGAGCAGCCGCGCGATCTCGCGGCTGATCGACAGGCCCAGGCCGGTGCCGCCGTATTTACGGCTGGTCGTGCCGTCGGCCTGCTGGAAGGCCTCGAAGATGATCCGCTGCTTTTCGGCCGGAATGCCGATGCCGGTGTCGCTGACCGAAAATGCGATCACCTGATCGGCCTCCCTGAGCGTCTCGGTCGCGTAATTGGCGCGGCGTTCGGCCACTCTGATATCAAGCGCGACGCGCCCCTTCTCGGTGAACTTGAAGGCGTTCGAGAGAAGATTCTTGAGAATCTGCTGCAATCGTTTCGGATCGGTGTTGATGGCCGCCGGCAGATTCATGGAGCGCTCGATGGTGAACTCCAGCCCCTTGTCGGCCGCCACCTGGTGGAAGTTGAAGTCGAGCTGCTCGACGACCTCCGCGAAAGGAGTATCAGCGGCTTCTATCGCCATCATTCCGGACTCGACCTTGGAGAGATCCAGGATGTCGTTGATCAGCGAGAGCAGGTCGGCGCCGGAAGAGCGGATCGTTTCGGCGAATTGCACCTGCTTGCCGTTCAGATTGCCCTCTACATTTTCGGCGAGCTGGCGCGAGAGGATGAGCATCGAATTGAGCGGCGTGCGCAGCTCGTGAGACATGTTGGCCAGGAATTCGGACTTGTATTTCGACGTCATGGCGAGCTGTTCGGCCTTCTCCTCCATGGCCCAACGCGCCTCCTCGACCTCGCGGTTCTTGGCCTCGACTTCCGCGTTCTGCCGGGCGAGCTGTTCGGCCTTCTCCTGCAATTCCTCGTTGGTATGGCGCAATTCTTCGCGCTGCATGCGCAGCCACTCTTCCGATTCGCGCAGGGTGAGCGCCTGCTGTTCGAGCCGCTCGTTGGTCTTCTTCAACTCGTCCTGCTGGCTCTGCAACTCGGCGGCGAGCGATTGCGACTGGATCAGGAGCCGTTCGGTTCGCGTGTTGGCCTGGATGGTGTTGATGACGATGCCGATGCTCTCGGTCAACTGGTCCAGGAAGGCGATGTGCGTTTCGCTGAAGCGGCTGAACGACGCCAGTTCGATGACCGCCTTGACCTCCTCTTCGAAGACTGCCGGCAGGACGACGATACTGAGCGGCGTGGCCTCGCCGAGCCCCGAACTGATCACGATGTAATCGGAAGGCGCGTTGGTCAACAGGATGCGCCTCTTTTCGAGCATGCACTGGCCGATCAGCCCTTCGCCCGCATGGAATTCATTGGCCAGGTTCTTGCGCGCGGTGTAGGCGTAGCCGCCGAGCAGTTTCATCACGCGCTCGCCGTCCGAATTCACCTGGTTGACATAAAAGACCCCTTGCTGCGCGTCCACCAGCGGGGCGAGTTCCGAAAGGATCATATTGGCCACGGCAGTCATGTCGCGCTGGCCCTGGAGCATTGAGTTGAAGCGCGCCAGGTTGGTCTTGAGCCAATCCTGTTCCTTGTTCTTCTGCGTCGTGTCCTTGAGGTTGCGGATCATCTCATTGATGTTGTCTTTGAGATAGGCGACTTCGCCCTGCGCCTCGACCGCGATCGAGCGCGTCAGGTCGCCCTGCGTGACCGCGGTCGCAACCTCGGCGATGGCGCGCACCTGCGTGGTCAGGTTCGCCGCCAACTGGTTGACGTTGTCCGTCAGGTCGCGCCAGGTGCCGGAAGCGCCGGGCACATTGGCCTGGCCGCCGAGCTTGCCTTCGACGCCAACCTCGCGCGCCACGGTCGTCACCTGGTCGGCGAAGGTCGCGAGCGTGTCGGTCATGGCGTTGATCGTGTTGACGAGTTCCGCGATCTCGCCCTTTGATTCGAATGTCAGCTTGCGCTTCAGGTCGCCGTTGGCCACGGCCGTCACCACCTGCGCGATGCCGCGCACCTGGGAAGTCAGGTTGCCGGCCATGAAATTCACCGAGTCGGTCAGGTCTTTCCAGACCCCGCCGACGCCTGGGACCTGCGCCTGGCCGCCGAGCTTGCCTTCGGTTCCGACCTCGCGGGCCACGCGGGTGACTTCCGAGGCGAAGGAGTTGAGCTGGTCCACCATGCGGTTGACCGTGTTCTTCAGTTCCAGAGTCTCGCCGCGCACGTCAACGGTGATTTTCTTCGAGAGGTCTCCGTTGGCCACCGCGGTGGTGACCTCGGCGATGTTGCGCACCTGGGCCGTCAGGTTTCCGGCCATGAAGTTCACCGAGTCAGTCAGATCCTTCCACGTCCCGCCCACGTCCTTAACGTCGGCCTGACCGCCGAGCCTGCCTTCAGTTCCGACCTCGCGGGCCACGCGGGTGACTTCCGAGGCGAAGGAGTTGAGCTGGTCCACCATGCGGTTGACCGTGTTCTTCAGTTCCAGAATCTCGCCGCGCACGTCAACGGTGATTTTCTTCGAGAGGTCTCCGTTGGCCACCGCGGTGGTGACCTCGGCGATGTTGCGCACCTGACCGGTCAGGTTTCCGGCCATGAAGTTCACAGAGTCGGTCAGGTCCTTCCATGTTCCGGCCACGCCGCTCACATAAGCCTGGCCGCCGAGCCTGCCTTCGGTTCCGACCTCGCGGGCCACGCGTGTGACTTCCGAAGCGAAGGAGTTGAGCTGGTCCACCATCCGGTTGACGGTGTTCTTCAATTCGAGGATTTCGCCCTTCACGTCGACGGTGATCTTCTTTGACAAATCGCCGTTGGCGACGGCGGTCGTCACCTCCGCGATGTTGCGCACCTGACTGGTCAAGTTGCCGGCCATGAAGTTCACCGAGTCGGTCAGGTCTCTCCACGTCCCGCCCACGCCCTTCACGTCGGCCTGTCCTCCGAGCTTGCCTTCGGCGCCGACTTCGCGGGCGACGCGGGTGACTTCCGAAGCGAAGGAGTTGAGCTGGTCCACCATCCGGTTGACCGTGTTCTTAAACTCCAGAATCTCGCCCTTCACGTCGACGGTGATCTTCTTGGAGAGGTCGCCGTTGGCAACGGCGGTCGTCACCTCCGCGATGTTGCGCACCTGGGCCGTCAGGTTGCCGGTCATGAAGTTGACGCTGTCTATCAAATCCTTCCAGGCCCCGGCCACACCTTTAACTCTGGCGCCGCCGCCGAGCTTGCCCTCGGTCCCGACTTCGCGCGTCACACGGGTGACTTCCGAGGCGAACGAGCCGAGTTGCGTCACCATCGCGTTGACCAGCTTGGCCACGCGCAGGAACTCGCCCTTCATCGGGCGCCCGTCGACTTCCAGCGCCATCGTCTGTGAGAGGTCCCCCTGGGCCACCGCGCCGATGACGCGGGATATTTCGGTGATGGGCTGAACCAGGTCGTCAATCAGTGTGTTGACGGATTCGATCAGACCTACCCATGACCCTTCGGAGCCAGGCGGAGTGGCGCGTTGCGCGATCTTGCCGTCACGGCCCACGACTCTACTGACATGCTCCATCTCCCTGGCCAGTCTGTCATTAATTTCGATCACATCATTGAGCGTGTCAGCGATCCTTCCGCCCTCTCCCGCCCAATCGTTCGGCAATCGAACCGAAAAATCGCCTTTCTTAAACGCCGTGAGAGTCTTTAGTAAAAGCTTGGTATCCAATGCGTTCGCGCCCGTATCCCTCTTGGATTTAGCTCTGCTGGTCTGTTCAGGCATAATTCCTCTTGACAATCGCACTAATTTTTAAGTTATTCCCGGGCAAACCTGAGAATTGGGGCATGTAAATCCTGCTGAAATTGATATATTGCGCCCGGAGTATGTGTGTAACCAATAATCCTGGTAATCCTGGCGATCCGTTTTTTAGGTGACATAATTCCCATATCGCAAAATTCATACCATCCAGGCGTTATCAAGATAATTTTACGCCCGGCGGTAATCTGAGATCTTTTGGCGTCATGAGAAAATTGCGATGGATCAAGGCGATGTAATTGTTGCTTTTAGCCACAGTTATTGTGGCTTTTGGCTACAGGCAGTGGAGTTGGAGAATCGTCGATTACTCTACTGGATAAGGCCCATCTGAAAACTTACGGGCATGGTATCCTTTTGACCCGACCGCGCGTGAAAGCTGACTGCGCGGGTCCGCGCCTGCTTTCAGACTTTCGAGCACGGTCCGAAAGTCATATTGCGGGCGCCAGCCCAGTTCTTTTCTCGCTCGCTCGTTGACATATACTCTTTCGATGCCGGGAAACATCTTCCAACCCCTGCGGGCATACTCTTCTTCATAGTCCGGAAAACTCCGCTTCACCACCAGCGGCGCGTTCGCGCGAAGATCAGACAGATCCTCCGGAGTGAAAGGGGTGGTTGCGCTGATGATGTAACGACCGAAGCCGATCGCAGGGGCCTTCTCCATCGCAAGCATGTGAGCTTGCGCCACGTCCTCGATATCCACGCGACGGTAGAGAAATTCATTCGCCTTGACGTTGCCATCCTCATAAGCCTGTCGCGTCTCTCTGTTGTCATCCTCTTCCGGAAAAAAGCGCGATGTTCGCAGTATGAGCAGCGGGAGACGGCGTCCCCTATGGAACAGTTCGCACAGGTCTTCCGCTGCGGTCTTTGTCACGCCATAGATGTTTTTGGGAATGGGTCTGACATCTTCGGTCACCCACGCCGCGGGGGAACCCAGGGGCGGCATAAGCGCGGAACCGAAGGCGCTGGTTGTGCTGGTGAAAACGAATGATCCCACGCCGGCTGACACGGCCTCTTCGAGAAGATTGAGCGTGCCGGTAATGTTGGTGTCAACGAAGTTCTGACGGCTGTGCGTCGATACATGAGGCTTGTGCAATGTCGCCGTGTGTAGAACCGCATCCACTCCCTTCATGCATCGCCGGACGTGATCCCTGTCGGCGATAGACCCGACCTCGTTGGTAAAGTCGGAGCGAATGAGGTCCAGACCGACGACCTCATGGCTCTTGTTCTGCAGGACGCGAACCAACGCCTCGCCTAAATGACCGGCGCTGCCTGTAACCAGTACCTTCATATCAAAACCTTGCCGATAATTGTGACGCAAATGCCGTCGCCTTCTTAATTTGCAACTTTCTTCAACTGATTTTTCGTATATTACGAAGAAAATGAAACGCTGTCGAAGCTGAGGTCACTAACTATATCTCTTGGAGCGTTTGACCACGCCTTGAGTTTTCTAAATCAGACCACACAAGACTGATACGCTGAGTCAGTACCGCGACCGGTAGGGAGCGTTATCCAGGCCTCTGCGACGCTCCTTACCGGTCGCGGTACTGACCCAATCTTGCCTGGTCTGATTTAGAGCGGTTTCCAATTGCGTATAGGGATGCGCATGCGCAACCGGCTAATGCAGGTGGGACACAGGCTGTGTCCCACCTGTGCGATTGCAATCCGCACTAATCTTACCTGGTTTGGCGCTGCGAAGGCCGGTAGATATCAGTCCTTTCAAGCGTTGTCAGATATTTTCTGGTAGCTGCGCAGCGGAGTTGGACAAGATGTCCTGGACAAGAATCATAATATCCGTTTCCCATAGGCGGACGCGAGTTCATTCGAAAAAAAACAGGAAGGCCCGCCGATCGCTCAGCGGGCCTTCCTGAAAGAAACCTGGGTCAGATTTGTTCAGAAGCCGCGACCGAAATGATGGCCGCGGTTATTGGAGAATTGCCGGTACGCCTGGACATAGCCTCTGTGGAAGCCCTGGCGGTAGTCATTGCTGACAAAGCGGCGTTGGAAAATAAACGGATTGAACCTGCGATGCGCGATCGCGTCCGCCCGCCCCCTGATCAGCCCGGCGTTGAATCCCTTCCGCTCTTCGATCAATTCCCGGCGAGTGTCAATGCGGCCGTCGTGGTCACGGTCGAAGCGTCGCAGGCCCTGCGCGAAGGCGCTGGAACTGTCGACGGCGCCGGCGGCGACTATGAACGCCGCGCTAATAGCGAATGAAAGTCCGATCTTTTTGCCAACCTGTTTGCCAACTTGTTTGCCAACTTGTTTGATAGATTTGATGTTCATATTTGTCCTCCTAGTTCTCCTCAACCTGAGATCATCATTGCCGCCATAGCATCTGCGCCTCAGTATCACGCCCGAATGTATTGCATCTGGCGGGCCACGATTCACAATCAGCCTAACTGATTGGTTTATCAGCGTTATGCGCCAGCCTGTGGAGAATGTAAGATTGAAAAGCCCGCCCTCGGCGCACTAAAACGTTGATTGTTGAACTGAAAAGGGTTCGATAAAGCGCCGCGGCCTATCCCAATGCTGTGTGTCGATATAGCATGTGAGTCCGAAGCGACAGTGGGCGCGGTCGCAAAATTGTTCCTTAGTTTTTTCATCCCCCTGTCCAAATCGCCAGCTTTCAACCGTCATTGTAATGACGGAGCATAGCGCCCCGCCCACGAACCATTAAGGAGACAATAAATGCAATACATTCTGATGGACTATGTAAATGAAGATGGCTGGCCCATGCTTTCACGCGCCGATCAGGAACGCTGGCTGGGAGCCTATGTAGCGTATATGAAGGCGATGGAAGACGCCGGCGTCCTTAAAAGCAGCCGCGGCCTGAAGCATTCCTCGCAGGCGACGACCGTGCGTATCGTGGACGGCAAGCCCCAGGTCCTGGATGGCCCTTACGCCGACACGAAAGAGCAACTGGGAGGCTTTCATATCATCGAAGCGCCGAATCTGGACGCCGCGCTCTCGTGGGCGGCCCGCTCCCCGACCGCGCTTCACGGCGTCGTCGAAGTGCGTCCGGTCCGAGAAGGCACGCTGCTGACCACTGATATCAGTCATTACATCACGGCCGAGTGAAATCAAACGCTGACTTTGTCCTTTTGTGGCGCTGGCGCTTGCGGGCGGCGCCACAAAAGGACAAGTCGAGCTTAGGAGAAGAACCATGCGGAAACTGATCGTTTTCAATCACGTGTCGCTGGACGGTTATTTTGTAGACGGCAATGGCGAAATGAGATGGGCCCATGCGACTCATCAGGACGCGGAGTGGGATGCGTTCGTCTCAGGAAACGCGAGCGGCGGAGGGGCGCTGGTGTTCGGCCGGATTACTTATGAACTCATGGCGAGTTTCTGGCCGACGCCTTTTGCGATAGAGACTATGCCTGTCGTGGCCGAAGGGATGAATAACCTGCCGAAGGTCGTGTTTTCGAAAACGCTGGACCATGCGTCGTGGAACAATACGACTCTTGTGAAAAGCGATCCGGCGGCGGAAATGCGAAAGATGAAGCAGGCGCCTGGAGATGACATGGTGATTTTGGGAAGCGGCAGCATCGTTTCGCAATTGGCGCAGGGGGGATTGATCGATGAATACCAGATCGTGGTGAACCCAATCGTCCTGGGCAAAGGGAGAACGATGTTCGACGGCGTCAAAGAGAGTCAGCGCCTGAAACTGACGAAGACCCGGGCCTTCGGCAATGGAAATGTCTTATTGTGTTACGAGTCGATGACGTAATGGAGAGCGCGACGGAAAGCATGGCGGAGACGGTTGCGCGTCGCAGTTACGGCAAACTGGTCGCTTTTCTGGCGGCGCGGGCGCAGGACGTGGCCGCCGCCGAAGACGCCCTGTCGGAGGCCTTCGTCTCAGCCCTGACAGATTGGCCGCGGAATGGCTGTCCGTCGAATCCGGAAGCCTGGCTGCTGACCGTCGCCCGCCGAAAGATGATCGATTCCGCGCGCAGACGCCGCCACGGAGAGGCTGCGGCCGCGCGGTTGCGCATCCTTTCGGAAGGGGTGGAAGAGTTGGGCGTCGCGACGGACGCGGAAATCCCGGACCGCCGGCTCGCGCTGATGTTCGCCTGCGCGCATCCGGCCATTGACGCGGGAATCCGCGCTCCATTGATGTTGCAGGTAGTGGTCGGTCTGGACGCGAAAGTGATAGCTTCGGCGTTCCTCATGTCTCCGGCGGCCATGGGAAAGCGACTGGCCCGGGCCAAGAACAAAATTCGTGAGGCCGGCGTTCCGTTCAGCGTCCCGGATCGCGATGCGCTTCCCGGCCGGCTCGAAGCGGCGCTGGACGCCATTTACGCCGCTTTCGCGGAAGGTTGGACGGACCCTGGCGCCACTGATGTCGTACGCCGCGGCCTTACCGATGAGGCGTTCTTTCTGTCCAGACTCCTGGCCGAACTGCTGCCGGAGGAGCCGGAGGCTCTGGGACTGCTCTCGCTCATGCTTCACGCGGAAGCCAGGCGTCGGGCGCGGCGTAATGCGGACGGCGAATATGTTCCGCTCGCCGCTCAGGATACGGCGCTGTGGGATTGGCGAATGATCTTAGAGGCCGAGACGTTGTTACGGCGCGCCGGCGCAATGGGCTCAATCGGCAGGTATCAGCTCGAAGCCGCCTTGCAGTCCGCGCACGTTTATCGCCGCTCGACGGGGCGGCCCAACTGGGATGCGGTCGTCCAGCTTTACGACGCGCTATTGGCGCTCACCGGTTCGCCGGTGGTCGCGGTCAATCGCGCCCTCGCCGTCGCCGAATCGCAGGGCGCCAATGCCGCGCTGGATGCGCTGCGCGAAGTGGCCGCCGACGCGCGGCTCAGGGAATACCAGCCTTATTGGGCCGCGCGCGCGGAACTGCTGGCCCGAACAGGCTCGTATAGTGACGCCCGCCACGCCTACGAAATGGCGATCGGTCTCGAACGCGATCCCGCTGTCCGACGATTCCTGCAGGGGCGACAGTCAGCTTTATGAATAGGTTATATAGTTCCTATAGGTCTTATAG